>DATCFQ010000670.1:0-4563 GCA_036509495.1 Caulobacteraceae bacterium | reverse complement strand
CCTGTTCCCCGTCGACGCCGCCGACTTCGAGGACCTGCGCGCGGCAGTGGGGCGCCTCCGCCTGAACGACGCCTCCTTCACCTATGAGATGGAGACCAGCGCCGCTCTCGGTTTCGGCTTCCGCTGCGGCTTCCTGGGATTGCTGCACCTGGAGATCATCCAGGAGCGGCTGTCTCGCGAGTTCGACCTGGACCTGATCGCCACCGCGCCTTCGGTAGTCTACCGGATCGCCCTGACCAACGGCGAGATGCTCGAGCTGCACAATCCGGCCGACATGCCTGACCCCGTGCGCATCGCCCACATCGAGGAGCCGTGGATCAAGGCGACCATCATCACGCCGGACGAATACCTCGGCTCGGTGATCAAGCTCTGCCAGGACCGCCGCGGCGAACAGCGCGAGCTGTCCTACGTCGGAGCCCGGGCCATGGTGGTCTACGACCTGCCGCTGAACGAGGTGGTGTTCGACTTCTACGACCGGCTGAAATCGGTCTCCAAGGGCTATGCCTCCTTCGACTACCAGATCGAAGGCTATCGCACCGGCGACCTGGTGAAGATGCAGATCCTGGTCAATGCCGAGCCGGTCGACGCCCTCTCCATGCTGGTCCACCGCGGGCGCGCGGAGATGCGCGGCCGCTCCATGGTCGAGAAGATGAAGGAGCTGATCCCGCCGCACCTGTTCCAGATCCCCATCCAGGCGGCGCTGGGCGGCAAGATCATCGCCCGCGAGACGGTGCGGGCGCTGCGCAAGGACGTGACGGCCAAGTGCTACGGCGGCGACATCAGCCGCAAGCGCAAGCTTCTGGACAAGCAGAAGGAAGGCAAGAAGCGCATGCGACAGTTCGGCAAGGTGGAGATCCCCCAGGAGGCCTTCATCGCCGCCCTGAAGATGGACGCGGACTAGGCCTTACGCCGCCGCGTGCTATGCTCCGGGCCCCGGATGAAGGGGTGACGCCATGCACATGCTCATCTTCGCCGCTGCGCTCTCCACCCTCAGCGCCGCGCCTGCACCTCCCGCTCACGATTGCGGCGCGCCGAGGGCCGCCCAGGTCGCCCAGCACGCGCCGATGCAGGCGCAGAAGCTGGGCCAGCTTCCCGACGCCGAGATGGATCTGGCGGTGATCCGCCGCTTGGGCGGCTGCTGGGTGCGCCAGGTGGTGCGCTTCCATGTCTCCGACCCGAACGCAGGGGCTACCACGCAGGGATCGCACGTCCCCGGCTTCACCGGGACCCTGGTCCCGGACGGGAAGGTCGCCAAGCCGATCCCCACCGCCCGCTAGGGCCGGGCTACGGCCGTGAAGCGAGAGGCGGCTAGTGCTTGTGGCTGGTCTTGGCGATCTGGAGCTGGAACGGCGTCGGCGGCAGGTCGGACATGCGGATGCCGTCCTTGCCGTCGGGAAGCAGTAGGTGGAAGCGTCGGTTGGCCGCGTCCATCCACTCCTCGAGCGTGACCTTCTGATTGAAATCGGCGTCGGAGGCGCGCACCGGCTCGGGCGTGTCGATCAGCCCGTAGAACGAGGCGCCCTGCCGGACAGCCGACAGCGACGTCTGCTTGGTGTCGCCCTTGAAGTCCTTGTCGGTGGCTTCGTCCAGGGAGGTGTCGATGCTGGCCGCCACGATCTCGGGCGCCACCACCACCTCGTAGCGGTGCATTTCCGCGTCGCTGAGCTTGCCGTCGCCGTTGACGTCCAGGAGCTTGAAGAACCTCTGGGCGTCGGCGCGGAACTCCTCGCGCGAGATCACGCCGTCATGATTGGCGTCCGCCCCCGCGAACCAGGCGGCGGAGGGATAGGGCTGAGCATCCGTGGCCCGGAACGGCTCGCCCATCGGGCTGACGAACAGCTGGGTGTACACCGGCTGTGGCTGCTGCTGCGCAGCGGCTGCGCCAGCGGCGCCAAGGACAAGGGCCGCAATCAAGAGGGGAAGCCGCATCGCGCCGCTCCGAAAAGCTCACTGGACGGCCATCACTATCGCCACCGCGCCATGAAAGCCAAGCTCGCAGACGGCCGTGCGGCGATGGGTGCCGTTCTGACGCCGCGCCGACGGCCTTCGTAGCCGCCGCAGGCTGGTGCGCGGGCCTGCGAAGAGCCATATATCGTCGGGTCCACCGTCTGGATTTGAGCCCATGTCCACGCCCGCTCCCTCGCGCTGGGTCGCCATCATGCGCGGCCTTCGCCACCGCTGCCCGAACTGCCGGGAAGGCCGGCTCTACCGCGCCTATCTGAAGGTGGTCGATCGCTGCGAGGTCTGCGGCCATGATCTCGGCGCCTACCGCGCCGACGACGGGCCGGCCTATTTCACCATCCTGTTGGTCGGCCATCTGGTGATCGCGCCGATGCTGTTGCTGCAATGGATGTGGCGGGCGCCGATCTGGCTGGTGCTGCCTTCGACCCTGATCCCGCTGGCGGTGATCACCCTTCTGGCGCTGCCGCGGGTGAAAGGCGCCCTGGTGGGCCTGCTCTATTCGCTGGGGACCACCGGCGAGCACGCGCCGGGATCGGAGCTCCAGGCGTCCGAACAGGGGCCCGCGCCTACGGTCTGAACCGCCCCAGGTCGCGCAGCACTTCTCTGGCGGCGTTGTGGCCTGGCGCGCCGGTGACGCCGCCGCCCGGATGGGTCCCCGAGCCGCAGAGATAGAGTCCCGCGATCGGCGCCCGGTAGTCGCCATGCCCCAGCACCGGCCGGGCCGAGAACAGCTGATCCAGCGCCAGCTGGCCATGGAAGATGTCGCCGCCGACCAGGCCGAAGTCGCGCTCGAGGTCCAGCGGCGACAGCGCCTTTCGCCCCAGCACCGAGGCCTTGAAGCCTGGGGCATGGGCCTCGACCGTGTCGATCATCAGGTCGGCGACCTCGTCCTTGCAGTCGTCCCAGGCGCGGCCGTCGGGCAGCGCCGGCGCGACGTGCTGGCAGAACAGACTGGCGACGTGCCGGCCTTGCGGGGCCAGGCTGTCGTCGAGGGTCGAGGGAATCAGCATCTCGACGATCGGCTGCTTCGACCAGCCATGGGTGCGGGCGTCCATGAAGGCGCGATCCATATAGCCGAGCGAGGGACCGATGATGATGCCGGCAGTCAGGTGGTCGCCGGGCTCCGGCAGGCAGGTGAAGCGAGGGAGTTCGGACAGGGCGAGGTTCATCCGGAAGGTGGCCGAGCCGGAGCGATATCGCCCGATCCGCTCCTTGAAATCGACGCCCAGCAGGGCCGGATCGACCAGCCGCTCGAACAGCAGCTTTGGGTGCAGGTTCGAGACCACCGTGCGCGCCCGCAGCACCTCGCCGGCCTCGGTGACCACGCCGGCCGCCCGGCCCTTTTCGGCGATCACCTCGCGCACGCCGGCGCCGGTGCGGATCTGGACGCCCTGGGCGGCGCAGGCTTTGGCCATGGCCTGGGTGATCGCCCCCATGCCGCCGATGGCGTGGCCCCAGGCGCCCTTGTTCCCGTTCACCTCGCCGAACACGTGGTGCAGCAGCACATAGGCCGACCCCGACGAATAGGGGCTGGCGTAGTTGCCGACCACCGAGTCCCAGCCGAAGCAGGCCTTGATAGGATCGGACTCGAACCAGCCGTCGAGCCAGTCGCCCGCCGACTGGGCGAACAGGGCCAGAAGATCGCGCTGGGCGGTGATGTCCAGGTGCGAGAGCCGGCGCCCGAGCGCGGCGCTCCTGACCAGTTCGCGCAGGCCCGCAGCCCAGCCCTGCTCGAGGTTGGGTGGGGCCTGCAGCACCAAGGCGCGCAGCACTTCGGCGATGGCTTCGAGGCGTTGGCCATAGGCCTCGAGCCGCCCGGCGTCGCGGGGGGAGAACTTGGCCACCTCCTGGGCGGTGCGCCCGCCGCCGGTGGCCAGGTAGTCGCGCTCGTTCAGCGGCAGGAAGTTGGCGAGCCGCCGCTCGACGATGCTGAGGCCATGGCCGGCCAGGTCCAGGTCGGCGATGACCTTGGGGTTCAGCAGCGAGACCGTGTAGCTGGCGGTGGAGTTGCGGAAGCCGGGATGGAATTCCTCGGTCACCGCCGCGCCGCCGACCACGCCGCGGCGCTCCAGCACGGTCACCTTCAGCCCCGCCCGCGCCAGATAGAAGGCGCAGACCAGCCCGTTATGCCCGCCCCCGATGACGACGACGTCGGTGTCAGCCCCCATGCCTACATCTGCATCGCCCAGCCCTCGACCGACATGGCGGCCTGGCGCAGGGCTTCGGAGCGGGTCGGGTGGGGATGGCAGGTGCGGGCGACGTCCTCGGAGGCGGCGACGAACTCCATGGCCACGCACCACTCGCCGACCATTTCGCCGACATCGGGCCCGACCATGTGGGCGCCCAGGATGCGGTCGGTCTTGGCGTCGGCCAGCACCTTCACGAAGCCCTCGGCCTCGTGGTTGATCTTGGCGCGGGAATTGGCGGTGAAGGGGAACTTGCCGACCTTGTACTCGACGCCCGCGGCCTTCAGTTCTTCCTCGGTGCGGCCGACGGTGGCCACTTCGGGCGAGGTGTAGACCACGGAAGGGATCACCTCATAATTCACATGACCCGCCTTGCCGGCGATGGTCTCGATGACCGCGATGGCCTCTTCCTCGG
>DATCFQ010000669.1:0-3637 GCA_036509495.1 Caulobacteraceae bacterium | reverse complement strand
ACACACAAGCGGGGTTTGATGACACAGCAGGAGTTCCACCCGCTCCAGAGCAGTGGTCAGTGGATGAGGTGCAGCCCGAAGCAGAGGCCCGCGAAGGCCACATAGAACAGCGACATCAGGGCCAGATAGCTGCGCGTGATCCAGCCTCGCCAGAAGGCGAAGAACAGCACGCTGACCGACAAGAGTGTGATCGCGCCGGCTGCGACCAGGGTCGGATCCAGCATCCAGGGCGTCGCGAACAGGCCGAAGGCCGTGGGCACGGTGGCCTGGATCATCATCGCGCCCGAGATGTTGGCCAGCGCCAGGCGCACCTTGCCCTGCCGGATCCAGATCACCGCGTTCAGCGTCTCCGGCAGTTCGGTGGCGATCGGGCTGATCAGCAGCGACAGGAACTGCGGCTTGAGGCCCAGGAAGGGTCCTAGTGCATCGAGCTGGCCGACGAAGAAGCGGCAGGCCATGAAGATCACCACCAGCGCGGCGCCGGTCTGCAGCAGCGAGGCCCAGATCTTCGGGGTCGGCACCTTCGGCGTCAGCTTCAGGGGCTCCAGGGTGTCGTCGTCGATCTGCTGCTCGCCGCGCATCTCCTTCCAGGCATAGGCGGCGTAGGCGGCGAGGAAGAGCAGGCCGAGCCAGGGCTTGAAGGCGAAGGCGACCACCCCGACCCCGAGCTTGAAGATCGAGATGACGATGAACCAGGCCTGGTCGCGGCTGAGGCCGGCATAGAGGCTGCGTCCCGCTTCGCCCTCGGGAAGCCGGCGCTTGCAGATCAGCAGGGTCGCCCCGACCACGGCATAGGCGATGGTGCCCAGGACCAGCGGCCCGCCCATGGCCGCGCCGACGCCGATGTCCTTGTCGCTGGCCGTGCGCGGGAAGGTGACGGCCACGAAGGTGACCACGCTTTCCGGCAGCGCCGTGCCGAAGGCGGCCAGGATGGTGCCGGTGGCCTTCTGGCCGACGGCCAGCTGTCGCCCCACCCACTCGACGCCGTTCACGAAGAACTCGCAGGCGAGATAGATCAGCGCGGCCGAGCCCAGGAGCAGGCACAGGATGATCGGGAGAGACTGCACGGCGAGCCTTTCAGGGGTCGGACGCAGTAGAGGCTGGCCGAGTTCCGGTCAACGCAGCTCCGCGCCCCGCGATCCGTCTCCCCTCATCGCTGAAATGTTGTGTTGACCCAACACGCGCCCAGGTGTTAGGTAGACACAACATCAGGGCGAGGAGGCTCACATGGACGTCCCATTTCCGGGGGGCAAGGGTTACGTGTTCGGCGCGGTCGGGGGCTGGCTGCTGTTCCTGGCGGCGATGTGGACCGCGCTCGTGGGACGTCAGGAGGGGTGGCCGGGAACTCTGGTCGCCGTCGCCGCCTTCGCGCCGGCGGTGATCGCAGCCGCCCAGTTCCTCACCGCCTATCGGCTGGTCGCCCGCCAGGACGAGTTCGTGCGGAGCCTGTTCGCCAAGCGGATGCTGATCGCCGCGGCCCTGACCATCGTCCTGGCCACCGCCTGGAGCGGCGCCGAGCTGATGGGCGCCCCGCACCTGCCGGCCTGGCTGCTCTATCCCTTGATCTGGGGCCTGTTCGGCGCGTTGACCCCGCTGGTTCGCGGATCGAGGCCGTGAAGAGCCAGCTGAAGGCCCTGCGCGCCGAGCGTGGCTGGACCCAGGAATATCTGAGCGAGGTCGTCGGCGTGTCGCGCTACGCCATCAATGCGCTGGAGACCGAGCGCCACGACCCCTCGCTCGACCTCGCCTTCCGCCTGGCCGCCGCCTTCGGACTGACCGTCGAAGCGGTGTTCCAGAACCCGCACCTTGAAGGCTCTGCCGAGGCGGGTTGAAATCTTCCCATCCCGCGCCAAGGTGGCGGCGGGGGTGGAGGCTCAGGCCGATGACGATGCTGCGCGCTTGGACGCTGATCGGTCTGCTGTGTTGCGCCGCGACGCTGTCGCCCGGAGCCGGCCGCGCGGCGCCGGCGGTCGACTATTCCGCCGCTTCCAACTGGCTCTGCCGGCCGGGCGGGGCCGACGCCTGCGGGACGCCCCTGACCTCGACCGTGGTCCCGCCCGGCGGCGGCGCGCTGTCCAAACGCACCTATGCCCCCGATCCGGCCGCCCCGATCGACTGCTTCTACATCTATCCGACCGTCTCCCAGGAACAGGCGGCCAATGCGGACATGGTCTCGGGGCCCGAGGAACAGCACGCCGCGGCCGAGCAGTTCGCCCGCTTCGCCGCCAAGTGCCGGACCTTCGCGCCGCTCTATCGCCAGACCACCGTCGCGGCGATGCGCGGCCGGATCCAGGACGCCGATCGGGACCTCGCCTACGCCGATGTGCTGGCGGCCTGGCGTTCCTACCTGGCGCACGACAACCACGGTCGCGGCGTCGTCCTGGTCGGCCACAGCCAGGGCGCCAGCCTCTTGGCGCGGCTGATCGCCGAGGAGATCGACGGCAAACCGGTGCAGCGCCAGCTGGTCTCGGCCATCATCCCGGGCACGGGGGTGCAGGTTCCGGTCGGCAAGGACGTCGGCGGCGGGTTCCACCACGTGCCGCTCTGCCGCCGGGCCGACCAGACCGGCTGCGTCATCGCCTATTCTACCTTTCTGGCGAGCGATCCACCCGGCCCGGACGCCTATTTCGGCAAGTCGGACGGCCCCGGCCTGGCCTATGCCTGCGTGAATCCAGGCGCGCTGGTGGACGACGGCGTGCTGGACTCCGAACTGCCGACCGTCGGCGAGACCGCCAAGATGCTGGGCACGCCCCTGGTGGAGAACCCGGGCCTGATCTCGGCCGCCTGCACCACGGCGGGCGACAGGACCTTCCTGGCCGTCTCGATCAAGCCCACCGGAGTCGGCGCGGCGACGCTGAGCCGCGTGCTCACCGCCATGAGCGCCCGCGCGCCGGCCTGGGGCTTGCACGTCATCGACGTCAATCTGACGCTCGGCGACCTGGTGGAGATCGTCGGCCGGCAGGGCCAAGCCTGGGCGGCGCAGAACCGGTAGCACCGCGTCGACGCGGAATGACTTGCCCTGTGGCTCAACTTCCGGTTTTCTCGGCGGCTGACGAAAGCTGAGCCGCTACCGATCCGGGGGGAGAAGGTCATGCGTCGCGTTCCGATAGCCTTGGCGTGCGCGGTTCTGACCTGTGCGGGGGCAGCCAAGGCGGCGACGCCGCCGCCGATCGAGGCCTATGGCGCGACGGAGGCGATCAGCGGCCTCAGCCTGTCGCCCTCCGGCAAACGCGCCGCCTTCATGATCGCGAACAGCAAGGGCCGCCTCATCGCGGTCCAGGACGTCGGCGGCAAGGTCATCGCGACCGTGACGCCGGGCGACGTCAAGCTGCGCGGCCTGCGCTGGGCGGGCGACGACTATCTCGAGATCACCACCTCGGTGACCCTCAACATCAGCATGGACTGGGGTTCCAAGGACGAGCTCAGCCGGGTCGATGTGCTGAACCTTCACACCCTGAAGGTGTCGACGGTCTTCTCCGGCCAGAAGACGGTCGCGGTGCCGGTGATCGCGAACTTCGGCTCGGCCCAAGTCGGCGGCCGCTGGTACGGCTATTTCGCCGGATTTCCGCAGAACAGCGAGGCGGCGGGGTTCGACACGTCCATCACCGGCGACGTCCAGCTCTACAAGGTGGACCTC
>DATCFQ010000668.1:0-3269 GCA_036509495.1 Caulobacteraceae bacterium | reverse complement strand
TCAAGATCGAGACCCGCGAGGCCGACGAGGAGGCCCGCGTCGGGGCGGTGGTGCAAAGGCGGCTGGGCCATCTGATCAAGGGGGCCGACGCCAAGGCCCTGGCCGGCCCCTCCACCGACACCCTGATGACCATCGCCATGGCCGCGATCCTGGCCTTCGCCGGGTGGCGTTCTCTGGGGGGCCGCCCTGAGATCAGCCACCTGATGGCCTTCATCGTCGCCCTGGCCTTCGGGGCCCAGGCGCTGAGGTTCCTGGCCAACTACCAGCCGATCGTCACCGAGGGCCTGGCGGCGGCCACGCGGCTGTTCCGCACCCTGGACGAGGCGCCGACCATCGTCGACCGGCCGGGCGCCCGCCGGATCGAGCGCGCCGGAGGCGCCCTCAGCTTCGAGGAGGTGAGCTTCACCTACGACCGCGGCGGCGACGCCGCCCTGTCGGGCATCAGCCTCACAGCCCAGCCCGGCCAGACGGTCGCCCTGGTCGGCCCGTCGGGCGGCGGCAAGAGCACCATCCTCAGCCTCATCCCCCGCTTCTACGAGGCTGATTCCGGAGCCATCAGCCTCGACGGCGTCGACCTGCGCGACGTCACCCTGAAGTCCCTGCGCGGCCAGATCGCCCTGGTGACCCAGGAGCCCTTCCTGTTCGACGACTCCATCCGCGCCAACATCGCCTATTCGCGTCCGGCCGCCACGGAGGCGCAGATCGTCGCGGCGGCCGAGGCCGCGGCGGCCGACGAGTTCATCCGCCAGATTCCCCGCGGCTACGACGCCCAGGTCGGCGAGGCCGGCGCGCGGCTTTCCGGAGGCCAGCGCCAGCGCATCGCCATCGCCAGGGCCTTCCTCAAGGACGCGCCCCTCCTGCTGCTCGACGAAGCCACCAGCGCGCTCGACACCGAGAGCGAGGCCAAGGTGCAGCAGGCCCTGGAGCGGCTGATGGCCGGACGGACCACCGTGCTCATCGCTCATCGCCTTTCGACCGTGCGCCGCGCCGACCTGATCTATGTGATCGACCGCGGCCGGGTGGTGGAGACCGGGACCCACGAAAGCCTCTCGGTCCAGGGCGGGCTCTATGCGCGGCTGGCCAGGAGCCAGAACCTCGAGGTCGAGCCAGCGTGAAGACCCTCCTGCGCTCGGGGCCGGTGCAGACCCTGTTCGCCCTCCTGCTCGGCGGCTATCTCTGGCTGGTGCTGCGGACGGTGCGCTGGAGCGTGGTCAATCGCGCCGCGGTCGATGAGCGGGTGGCCGATCCCAAGGGCTTCATCGTCTGCTTCTGGCACGGCCGCATCGCCGCTTCGGTCGGCGCCCAGCCCCTCTGCCGGCCACACCGGCCCGCGCGGGCGATCATCTCCCTGTCGGAGGACGGCGATTTCATCGCCCGGGCCATGGGACTGCTGGACCTGCCGGCCTTTCGCGGCTCCTCGCGCCGCACCAAGGACCCGCGTCGCAGGCACAGCGGCGGGGCCGTCTATCGCCAGTCGCTGGCCTGGGTGCGCGACGGCGGCCTGCTGATCCTGACCCCCGACGGCCCGCGCGGCCCGGCCGAACAGATGGCCGAAGGCGCGGTGCGCGTCGCCTCTCGCACCGGCGCTCCGGTGCTCTTGATGGGCCTCGCCGCCCGGCCCACCCTGAGGCTGAAGACCTGGGACAGCATGGAGCTGCCGCTGCCGTTCGGCCGGGGGGTGATCGCCTTCGACGGCCCGCTGCATGCGCCCGGCGGCCTGGACGCCGAGGCGATGCTGGCCCTGCGCCTCGAGTGGTCGGCCCGGCTGAGCGCCGCCAACGCCACGGCCGAGGCGGCGCTGACATGAGCGCCTGGCCGCTCACCCTCAGGCTCTACGCCGCCGCAACCGCCATGGCCGAACCCCTGGCCCCGGGACTGCTCGCCCGCCGCGCCCGCCGCGGCAAGGAAGATCCCGCCCGGATCGGCGAGCGGCTCGGCCGCGCGGGGGCGCCCCGGCCGGAGGGGCCGCTGGCGTGGATCCATGCGGTCAGCGTCGGCGAGAGCCTGGCGCACCTGCCCTTGGTCGAGCGCCTGCGCCGCGAACGGCCGGACCTGAACCTGCTGGTCACCTCCGCCACCCGCACCTCGGCGGCGCTCCTGGCCCGGCGGCTGCCCTCAGGCGTGATCCACCAGTACGCTCCCATCGATGGGCCCGGCGCGGTCGGCCGCTTCCTGGACCACTGGCGTCCGGACCTCGGGATCTTCGTCGAGAGCGAACTCTGGCCGAACCTGTTGCACCAGGCCCGCGACCGCGGCTGCAGGCTGGCCCTGCTGGGCGCCCGCATCTCGGCCCGCAGCGCCGCCGGCTGGCGCCGCGCGCCCGCCGGCGCCAAGGCCCTGCTCGGTCTTTTCGAAATGATCTACGCCCAGGACCTGGAGACGCGGGCCTGGATCGAGGCCCAGGGCGCCCACGTCGACGGCTGCCTCGACCTCAAGCGCCTTGCCGACCCCCTGCCGGTCGACGAAGCCGCGCTCGCCGCGCTGAAGGCGGAGATCGGCGGCCGCCGGGTGCTGCTGGCCGCCAGCACCCATCCGGGCGAAGAGCTGCTGATCGCCGAGGCCGCCGGAGGCCTCCGGCCCGAGCCCCTGCTGATCGTGGTTCCTCGCCACCCCGAGCGCGGCGGCGAGGTCTGCGCGGGCCTGCAGGCGCGCGGGCTCAGCGTGGCCAGCCGCTCGCAGGGCGAGCCGGCCGGCCCGGGGGTCCAGGCCTATGTCGCCGACACCCTGGGAGAGCTCGGGCTGTTCTACCGCGCGGCCGACGTCGTCGTGCTCGGCGGCGCCTTCGCGCTGGGCCTCATGGGCCACAATCCGCTGGAGCCGGCGCGGCTCGGGATGGCGGTGATCAGCGGCCCGCACCATGAGAGCTTCGCCGAGATCTATGGCGAGTTCCTGGAGCGCCAGGCGGTGCTGATCGCCCGGGACCCGGCCGAGCTCGGCGATGGCTTGCAGGCCTTGTTCGGCGATCCCCGGCTGGCCCAGGCGCTGGGCCAGCGCGCCCTGGCCGTCGCCGAGCAGGGCCGGGAGAGCTTCGAGCCGGCCTGGGCGCGGCTGGAAAGGCTGTTGCCCTCATGAGCTTCTCGACTCCCCGCTGGTGGTATCTGCGCGGCCGCCGGGCCGGGACCCTGCTGCGGCTGGTGCTGCAGCCGGCGGCGTGGATCTGGGCGGCCGCGACGGCGCGGCGGATCAGGCGGGGACGCCGGCTGGATCCGGGCGTCCCGGTGGTCTGCGTCGGCAACCTCACCCTCGGCGGGGCCGGCAAGACGCCGGTA
>DATCFQ010000667.1:0-8256 GCA_036509495.1 Caulobacteraceae bacterium | reverse complement strand
AGCTCGGCCACGGCCAGGATGCCGCTCATCGGGGTGCGGATCTCGCGGCCCAGCATCTCGACGAACTCGCGCCGGATGTCGGCTTCCGACGATCGCTCGGAGCGCGCCTGCAGCACCTTGAGCAGCGAGGCGCGGGTGATCAGCCCGGCGTAGCGGCCCCGCTCGACCACCACCACGGCCTCGCCGCAGCCTCCGTCGGCCAAAAGGGCGGCCAGGGCGTCGGCGGAGGGGGTGTCGGCGGCCAGGGTCCGGGTGCAGGCCATCAGGCTCACGACCGGCGCGCTGGCGGTGACCAGGCCGGCGTCGGCGCCCAGGATAACCTCGCGCCCGAGCACGCCCACCACGCTGTCGCCATCGACCACCGCGAGGGCCTGCAGCGTCAGGTCCTCGGTGAAACGCGCTCGCGCAGCGGCGATCGAGGCGCTCGCCTCGATCGGCAGGGGCCTCTCGGCCCAGTGCACGATGCTGGTCATCGGACAGACGCTCTCAGCGAAATTGGGACATCACTGTGCGCTCGTTAGGTTTTAGATCGGTTAAGCGACAACCCCTGATGGACCTGCGGCGAAAAGGCCCAGGTCGAAGCGGCCGGCAAGGTCGTGTAGAGACCTCGCCGATGAGCCCGGCCTCGCCCACCGACAGCGCCCTGGTCCTGTTCTCCGGCGGACAGGATTCCAGCGTCTGCCTGGCCTGGGCCCTCGACCGCTATCCACGGGTCGAAACGGTGGGCTTCGACTACGGCCAGAGGCACTTCGCGGAGCTGACCGCGCGCCTGCGGGTGCGCGGCGAGATCATCGCCCACTTTCCCGCCTGGGCCGCCCGCCTCGGGGCCGACCACATGATCGACATCAAGGGCTTCGGGGCCATCGGCGAGACGGCCATGACCACCGGCGCCGCCATCGAAATCACCGAGCGAGGTCTGCCCTCGACCTTCGTGCCCGGCCGCAACCTGGTGTTTCTGGTCTATGCCGCCGCCCTGGCCGACCGGCGCGGCCTGGCTCATCTGGTGGGCGGCATGTGCGAGACCGACTTCTCCGGCTATCCCGACTGCCGCCGCGCGACGCTGGACGCGCTGGGCCAGGCGATCAACCTCGGCATGGACCGCGACTTCGCCATCGAGACGCCCTTGATGGGCCTCTGCAAGGCCGACACCTGGGCGCTGGCCGACCAGCTGGGCGGCGAGGCCCTGACCCAGCTGATCGTCGAGGAGAGCCACACCTGCTACCTCGGGGAGCGCAGCCAGCGGCACGACTGGGGCTATGGCTGCGCCGCCTGCCCGGCCTGCGAGCTGCGGGCGCGCGGATGGGCCGAATGGCGCGGCGAGGCCGTGGCGGGATGACCTACAGCGTCAAGGAAATCTTCCTCACCCTCCAAGGCGAGGGCGGCCAGGCCGGCCGGCCGGCGGTGTTCTGCCGCTTCGCCGGCTGCAACCTCTGGAACGGCCGCGAATCCGACCGTGCGGCGGCGATCTGCACGTTCTGCGACACCGATTTCGTGGGGACCGACGGTGAGGGCGGCGGCAAGTTCGAGACGCCCGGAGCCCTGGCGGACGCAGTGGGCGCGGCCTGGCTGGGCGGCGTGGCGGGGCGGCTGGTGGTCTGCACCGGCGGCGAGCCGCTGCTGCAACTCGACGAGGCGCTGATCGCGGCGCTGCACGCCCAGGGCTTCGAGATCGCCGTCGAGAGCAACGGGACCATCGCCGCGCCGGCGGGGATCGATTGGATCTGCGTCAGTCCCAAGGCCAATGCAGCCCTGGCCCAGACGCGCGGGCAGGAGCTGAAGCTGGTGCACCCTCAGCAAGGCGTCGATCCGGCCCGCTTCGAGGGCCTCGATTTCGAGCGATTCTACCTGCAGCCGATGGACGGCCCGGACCTCGAGGCCAACACCCAGGCGGCGGTCGCCTATTGCCTTTCCCATCCGCGCTGGCGATTGAGCGTGCAAACCCACAAATACCTGGGCCTGCCCTGAGCCACGCCGGCCAGAAACATCTGATGAGCGACAGCATTTTCGAGATCACCAAGGGCGCCGGCTTCGACGCCGCCCACTTCCTGCCGGTGGGCCCGGGCGACCACCGCTACCGGCGCATGCATGGCCACTCCTTCCGCGTGGAGGCGACTCTGCGCGGGGAGATTGACGCCAAGGACAGCTGGGTCGCCGATCTCGGAGAGTTGGAGACGGCGCTGGGCGCCGCCGCGGCCGCGCTGGACCACAGCGTGCTGAACGAACGGCCGGGGCTGGAGACTCCGACGCTGGAGCGTCTCTGCCTCTATTTCGCCCGGCAGCTGCAGCCGGCCTTCCCGGGCCTCAGCCGCATCGTGGTGGCGCGGCCGTCAGTCGGCGAAAGCTGCGCCCTGGCCCTGGGCTGAGGCCACCGGCCCGACGTCCTTGGCCCGATTGCCGAGCGCGTCGTCCGCGCCCTGGCCGGCGCCGGCGTCGACACCGCCGGCCTGGTCCTTGGGGCTGAACTCTTCGTGCACGCCCCTGGCCGCGCCGACCACGGTCTTGCCGGTCGCCTTGGCGGCGATGGTCCCGCCCTTCCAGGCGAGCGAGCCGGTCTTCATGGCCACCCAGCCGGCGCCGCCGGCGACATTGCCGGCGACCGTGCCCATGCTGGCGGCGGCGCAGCCGGACAAGCCGGCGCCGAGGATCAGGATGGCGGCGAGGCCGCCCGGATGGATGCGCATGGTGGAACTCCCCTCGGCCGCGGATGGTGCCGCAGGGGCGTTAAGGTCCGGTTAGGGCTGAACCCTGGCGGCTCCGCCGCTAGAGCGTGTCGACCAGCACCACTTCGGCGTCGCCGAGGGCCTTCACCTCGATCTGGGGTTCGTCACTGATCGCGGCGCCATCGCGGGCCTCGATCTTCACGCCATTGACCTCCAAATCGCCCGTGGTCGACGCCAGATAGGCGTGGCGGCCCTCGGCGAGGTCGTAGCGCACGCTCTCGCCGGCCTTCAGGGTGGCGCCCAGCACCTTGGCGTCGGCCCGGATCGGCAAGGCCTCGGAATCGCCGTCGCCGCTGGCAAGGGTCACGAACCGGCCCGAGCGGTCGCCCTTGGGGAAGGGCCGCTGGTTCCAGAACGGTTCGCCGCCGCTCTCGCGCGGCAGGATCCAGATCTGGAAGATCTTGGCGGCGCCGGGTTCGAGATTGTACTCGGCGTGGCGGATGCCCGAGCCCGCCGACATCACCTGCACGTCGCCGGCTTCGGTGCGGCCGGTGTTGCCGAGCGAGTCCTGGTGGGTGATCGCCCCCTCGCGGACATAGGTGATGATCTCCATGTCGCGGTGCGGATGGGCCGGAAAGCCGGTGTTGGCGGCGATCTCGTCGTCGTTCCAGACTCGCAGCCCGCCCCAGCCCATGCGGCTGGGATCGTGGTAGTCGCCGAACGAGAAGTGGTGGCGGGTGTCGAGCCAGCCGAAGTCGAAACGGCCGAGTGCGTCCTTGGGTCTGCGTTCGATCATGAAATCCTCCTGGAGAGGAAATAGGTAGCGGCTTCCAAATTGCAACCGCATCTGTTGCGGTTAAGCCCTGGCCCGTGCGCCCATCAAGAGGAATGTAAGGAAGAGCTTTCTTTCGGCCCTTGGTGAAGCGTCGAATCGACGGATTGCAGCTTCGGCCGCGTGAATCCGCCCCTGCACCGATTGCAATGTGAAGGTGGAATGCGGATCGTAATCGGCGTTGTGCCTTTCGTTCTGAAGAATCTTGAACTCCGCAGCCAAGGCACGAATGCCTAGCCCGAAGTCTTGCGCCTCAAGTGGGAGGGGCGGATTACTGACTTGTCCGCATCGAGTGGCCATCTCGCGGTGATTGAAGCCGCGATAGACGAGGGCCCAGACCTTGGTGCGCTTCGTCGCCGGCGTCGAACCAACGAGTTCGCCGGCGGCTTGAGTAAGAACGTAATGGAATAAGGCGTAGTACGCAGTGCTCACCGCCCTGCGGAGGTCTGCCTGGCGAGGCTTTCCTCTCGCCGGTGGAGTCGCCAAATGTCTGGCGACGTCGAACAGGTGGCCCGAATCGATCACGCTGCGGCGGACTTGGGGGAAAGCTCCACGTAGGGAAAACGATTCTCGCCAGCAGCGAGCAACTCACGCCGTATGTAATCGGTCAGCTCGATAAGCTTGTCCCCGACATCTTCGCGCTCAAAGAAGTTGTCAGGCACGACGACGTCGATGCTCAGGCCGGCTTCCCCTTGCCAATCGACCATTTCCGCCGCGCGAACCAGATGCTCGGTCCCCGCTGGAAGGACGTTGTCCGCGCCCATTTTCGCTGCGCGGTAGGCCGTTTCTATGATGCTCATGTGGAAATCGCGCTTCTGGATCGAGCGATATTACCACGACCTAGATGGTCTTCTCCAGCGTGCTATCCCACTGGCCGAGGCTGGCGAGGCTGTTCATCCGCGCGCGGTGAGCGAAGGCGCGCTGGGCGGCGGCGACGTTGCCAGGCTCGCCGCACCAGGCCGTCTGCGGTGCATGCTGCAGGGCGCGGCCATAGGAGAAGGTCAGTTTCCAGGGCGAGGGGCCCAGGCGGTTGATGGCGTCCAGGTGCGCGGTGGCCTCCTCGTCGCTCTGGCCGCCCGAGAGAAAGGCTATGCCCGGCACCGCGGCCGGCGCCTGGGCCTTCAGAGCGGAGAGGGTGCGTTCGGCCACCTGCTCGACCGTGTCCTTGTGGCCGGACTTCATCCCCGAGATCACCATGTTGGGTTTCAGCACCATGCCTTCCAGGGCGACGCGCTGTTCGTAGAGCGCCCGGAACACGGTCTGCAGGGTCAGGCGGGTGACCACGTCGCAGCGGTCGATATCGTGGTCGCCGTCCATCAGCACCTCGGGCTCGACCACCGGCACGATCTGGTGGGCCTGGCAGAGGGCGGCGTAGCGCGCCAGCGCATGGGCGTTGGCCTTGATCGCATTCGAGGTCGGGACGCCAGGGCCGATGTCGATCACCCCGCGCCATTTGGCGAAGCGGGCGCCGCGCTCATAGTAGGCGGCCAGCCGGTCGCCCAGGCCGTCCAGCCCCTCGGTGACGGTCTCGCCGGGAAAGCCGGGCAGAGGTTTGGCGCCCTTGTCGACCTTGATGCCGGGAATGGCGCCGGCGGCGGCGATCAGGGCGATCAGCGGCGTTCCGTCGGCCGCGTCCTGCCAGATGGTCTCGTCGTATAGGATGACGCCCGAGATATGGTCGCTGAGGGGGCCCTTGGCGCGGAACAGCAGCTCGCGATAGTCGCGGCGGTTGGCTTCGGTGGACTCCACCCCGATGGCGTCGAACCGCTTTTTGATGGTGCCCGAGGACTCGTCGGCCGCGAGCAGCCCCTTGCCTGGCGCCACCAGCCTCTCGGCGACTTCGTGCAGAGCGGTCAGATCCATCGTCGCCCCCGAAGCTCTATCGGCCTTGCAGCACCGCCACGCCTGGCAGGGTCTTGCCTTCCATCCATTCTAGGAACGCGCCGCCGGCTGTCGAGACGTAGGTGAAATCCTCGGCCACCCCGGCCATGTTGAGCGCCGCGACGGTGTCGCCGCCGCCGCCCACCGCCACCAGCTTGCCGGCCTTGACCAGCTTGGCCGCCTGGCGGGCGGCCGCCACCGTGCCCTTGTCGAAAGGCGGCACCTCGAACACCCCGAGCGGGCCGTTCCACACCAGGGTCCGCGAGGCGTCGATGGCGTCCAGGATGCGCTTCAGGCTCTTGGGCCCCACATCGAAGATGCTTTCGTCACCCTTGACCCCGTCCAGATCGACGGCGCGATGCTCGGCATAGGATTGCAGCTTCCTCGCCACCACCACGTCGGTGGGCAGCAAGAGCTCGCAGCCGGCCGCCTCGGCCTTGCCGAGGATCTCGCGGGCGGCGGCGGCCAGGTCCTTCTCGCACAGCGAGGCGCCGACGCCGTGGCCCTGGGCATAGAGGAAGGTGTTGGCCATGCCGCCGCCGATGGCCAGGCGCTGCAGCTTGCCGACCAGATTGTCCAAGAGGTCGAGCTTGGTCGAGACCTTGGCGCCGCCGACGATGCCCATCACCGGCCGCTCGGGCGATCCCAGGGCCTTTTCCAGGTGATCGAGCTCGGTCTGCATCGCCCGCCCGGCATAGGCCGGCAGCACGTGGGCGATCCCTTCGGTGGAGGCGTGGGCCCGGTGGGCGGTGGAGAAGGCGTCGTCGACGTAGAGATCGCCGAGGCTGGACAGGGCGCGCACATAGGCGGGATCGTTCGTTTCCTCGCCGGGGTGGAAGCGCAGGTTCTCCAGCAGCAGCACCTCGCCGTCCTCGAGGCCCGCCACGGCCGCTTCGGCCACGGGGCCGATGCAGTCGTCGGCGAAGGCCACGGGGGCGCCCAGCAGCTTCGATAGCGGCTCCACGACCGGCTTCAGGCTCATCGACTCCACCCGCCGGCCCTTGGGCCGATCGAAGTGGGAGATCAGGATCACCTTGGCGCCCTTGGCCCGCAGATCCTGGATGGTCGGCAGGGCGGCCTTCAGGCGGGTGTCGTCGCTGACCCGCCCGTCTTCCATCGGCACGTTGAAGTCCACGCGCACCAGCACCCGCTTGCCCGCGGCGTCCATGTCGTCGAGCGTGCGGAACGCCATGGCCGGACTCCGGGTCCAGCTCTAGAGCAGCTTGCCCATGGCCAGGGCCGTGTCGGCCATCCGGGTGGAGAAGCCCCACTCGTTGTCGTACCAGGCGAGCACCCGGGCCAGCTTGCCCTCGACCACCTGGGTCTGAGGCAGGGCGACGGTGGACGAGAAGGCCACATGGTTGAAGTCGATCGACACCAAGGGTGCGCTCTCGACCGCCAGCACCCCGCGCAGCGGGCCCTCCGAGGCGACGCGCATGGCCTCGTTGATCTCGCCCGAGGTGACGTCGCGGCCCGGCACGATCTTGAGGTCGACCACCGACACATTGGCCGTCGGCACCCGGATCGAGGAGCCGTCCAGCTTGCCGGCCAGCTCGGGCATGACCAGGCCGAGCGCCTTGGCCGCGCCGGTGCTGGTCGGGATGATCGAGCACGCCGCCGCGCGGGCGCGGTAGAGGTCCTTGTGCAGCTGGTCCAGCGACGGCTGGTCGTTGGTGTAGGAGTGGATAGTGGTCATGTAGCCGCGCTCGATGCCGCAGAGTTCGTGCAGCACCTTGGCGACCGGGGCCAGGCAGTTGGTCGTGCAGGAGGCGTTGGAGACCACCACGTCCTCGGCGGTCAGGCTTTCGTGGTTCACCCCGAACACGATGGTCTTGTCGGCCCCGTCGGCCGGGGCGGAAATCAGCACCCGCCGGGCGCCGGCCTTCAGGTGCGCCGAGGCCCGCTCCTTGGAGGCGAAGATGCCGGTGCATTCCAGGGCGATATCGACGCCCAGTTCCTTGTGCGGCAGATCGGCCGGGTCGCGGATGGCGGTGCACTTCATCGGCCCCAGGCCGATGTCGAGGGTGTCGCCCTCGACGGTCACCCGGCCCGGGAAACGGCCGTGGGTGGAATCGTAGCGGAACAGGTGGGCGTTGGTCTCGATCGGTCCGAGGTCGTTGATCGCCACCACCTCGATGTCGCGGCGGCCGAACTCGTAGATCGAACGCAGGACCAGCCGGCCGATGCGGCCGAAACCGTTGATCGCGACTCTGAGGGCCATGCCCGTCCTCCCGTTGGGCCGCGGCATGCCGCGCGGCCGAGTTCTCTGGTTCTGGTTCGCGGCCGTGGCCCGCGGAGTCAACCCCCGGAGGTCGCTCGCGACGAGCCGTAGCGCAGCTTCAGCGCCAGGATGGCGGCGGCCAGCAGCAGATTGACGGTGTTGGAGACCCAGACCGGCCAGCTGCCCAAGAGGGCGCCATAGGCGATCCAGAGCACGAAGCCGGTCACGGTCACGACGTACATGCGCAGCGAGACCGATTCGGCGTCTTTTTCGCGCAGGATCTTGAGGATCTGCGGCACGAAACTGGCCATCGAGCATAGACCCGCCGCCACGCCCACGACGTCGATCAGGACCGGCCGCATCAGGCGGCGGCCGGGCCGACCGAAACCCGCGAGGGGACCACCCCGACACCATTCGGGGCTGGGCCGGCGGGCGGGGAAACCGTCGCGACCTGGCCAGGGCGGGCTACCAGGGCCGGCGAATTCGCCGCCTGTTGCAGGGCCTTCAGATTGGCGGCGGCCTGGGTCGCCTGGGCCGGCGTCACCGCTGGCGGCGGCTCGGCCGCCGCGGACGAGGAGCCGCCGCGGCTAAAGCCGCCGTGCGAAGACGCGCCCTGTAGAGCCGGATGACTGAACGCGATGTGGCCGATGACCAGGACCAGC
>DATCFQ010000666.1:0-4485 GCA_036509495.1 Caulobacteraceae bacterium | reverse complement strand
CCGTCCAGGGCGTCGTCCAGCCGAACCCATTGCCATGGCCCATGGCGGTGGCGACGTCGGCGATGATCCGCCAGTCCGGCCGCGCCTGGCCGGGGGGTGCGAACACCGGCCGCTGGCGCGAGATGCAGCGCTCGGAATTGGTCACCGCGCCGTCCTTCTCGCCCCAGGCCAGGGCCGGCAGCTTCACATGGGCGAAAGCCATGGTGTCGGTCTCGGCCATGCAGTCGGAGACGATCACCAGCGGGCAGCGGGCCAGCGACTCGCGCACCCGGCCTGACGCCGGCAGGCTCACCGCGGGGTTGGTGGCCATGATCCAGATCGCCTTGATCCGGCCGTCCAGCACCGCGTCGAACATCTCGACCGCTTTGAGGCCGGGGCCCGCGGCGATCCGGTCGGAGCCCCAGAAGCGCCCGACCCGCGCCCGCGAAGCCTCGTCGAAGCCCATGTGGGCGGCCAGGGTGCTGGCCATGCCGCCGACCTCGCGCCCGCCCATGGCGTTGGGCTGGCCGGTGATCGAGAACGGGCATGCGCCGGGCTTACCGATCCGGCCGGTGATCAGGTGGGCGTTGATCAGCGCCAGCCCCTTGGCGACGCCCTGGACGGACTGGTTGGAGCCCTGGGAGAACAGGCTGACGGTTCTGGGCGTTTCGGCGAACAGGCGGAAGAACGCGACGAGGTCGTGCTCGGCGACGCCGCAGTCGGCCGCCACCGCCGCTGGGGTCTGGTCGTCGGCCCCGAGGTTGGCCGTCAGAGCGTTCATGCCGGAGGTGCGGTCAGCGACGAAATCGCGGTCATAGAGGCCGCGCTCGATCAGCCAGGCGGTCAGGCCGTTCCACAGCCGCACGTCGGTCTGAGGCGCGATCGCCAGGTGCAGGTCGGCCATCTCGGCCGTATCCGTCCGCCGCGGATCGATCGCCACCCAGCGCTGGCCGCGCACCCGCGCCGCCTCCATGCGCCGGAACAGCACCGGATGGGTCCAGGCGGCGTTGTGGCCCGAGAAGACCACGAGGCCCGCCAGATCCAGGTCCTCGTAGCAGCCGGGGACCAGGTCGGCGCCGAAAGCCTGCTGGTGGGCGACCACGGCCGAGGCCATGCACAGCCGCGAATTGGTGTCGATGTTGGCCGAGCCGATGAAGCCTTTCATCAGCTTGTTGGCGGCATAGTAGTCCTCGGTCAGCAGCTGGCCGGAGACGTAGAAGGCCACCGAATCCGGGCCGTGGCGGGCGATGGTGTCGTTCAGCCGGCGCGCGAGGTGCGAGACCGCCTCGGGCCATCCGACCTTGCGGGCCCCGATCATCGGATCGAGCAGCCGGCCCTCCAGTCCGACCGTCGAGCCGAGCGCCATTCCCTTGGAGCACAGCCACCCGAAATTGGCCGGGTGTGCTGGGTCCCCGGCGACGGACAGGTTGCGGTCCTGGCCCGCGGTCGCCGAAACGCCGCAGCCCACGCCGCAATAGGGGCAGGTGGTGCGCACGCCTGGGGCGACCGCTGCATCGGCCATCTCAGTCGCTCAGCGCCACGAACACCCTGCCCGCCTTGATCAGCACCGGAGCAACGGGGGAGCAGCCCTTGCCGGCGTCCGCGCCCAGGGGTTTGCCGGTCCTCAGATCGATCATCCAGCTGTGCAGCGGGCAGGCCACGGCATGTCCCGAGACGATGCCCTGACTGAGAGGCCCGTTCTTGTGCGGGCACCGGTCCCTGAGGGCGAAGATCAGATCGTCGCCGGTGCGGAAGACCGCGACGTCGCCGGCCGGCGTCGCGACACGCCGGGCGCCCCGCAAGGGGATGTCCTCAATGGCGCCGACCTCGGTCCAGTATGGATCGGAGGTGATGGATTGAGCGACGGTCATTCGGCGGCCATGGCGAGAGGGTTGGACATGGGGGTGAATTCGGCGGCGTCTGCGCCCGAGGCGCGTTCGGCCCAGGGGTCGATCTGGGCGAATGTCTGGGAGAGGACGAAGCGGTCGTAGAGAGCTCGGCGGTCCTCGAGATCGGCGATCCGTTCGCGGATGCCCTCCAGCCCGACCCGCGACATCCACTTGTAGATGCGCTCGAGGTACCAGGCGTTCTCGCGATAGAGCTGCAGCATGGCGACGATGATCTCCAGCGCCTCGTCCTCGGTGGCGGCCTTGGTGAGCTGTTCAGTCCCCTGGATATGCAGGCCCGCGGCGCCGCCGATGAGGATCTCGTAGCCGGACTCCACGCAGACCACGCCGATGTCCTTGCAGGTGGCCTCGGCGCAGTTCCGCGGACAGCCGGAGACGCCCATCTTCACCTTGGCCGGGGTCCAGCTCCCCCAGGTGAACTTCTCGATGCGCACGCCGAGGCCGGTGGAATCCTGGGTTCCGAAGCGGCACCAGTCCGAACCGACACAGGTCTTCACCGTCCGAAGCGCCTTGCCATAGGCATGCCCCGAGACCAGGCCCGCGCGCCCGAGGTCGGCCCAGACCGCCGGCAGGTCCTCCTTGCGAACCCCCAGCAGGTCGATGCGCTGGCCGCCGGTGACCTTGATGGTCGGTATGCCGAACTTGTCCGCCGCGTCGGCGATGGCCCGCAGTTCGCGCGGATTGGTCAGCCCGCCCCACATGCGCGGCGCCACCGAGAATGTGCCGTCCTTCTGGATGTTGGCGTGCGCCCGTTCGTTGATGAAGCGCGACTGCTTGTCGTCGACGTATTCGCCCGGCCAGGCGCAGAGCAGATAGTAGTTCAGCGCCGGCCGGCAGCTGGAGCAGCCGTCAGGGGTCGACCACTCCAGCGCCTGCACTACCCGGGGGATGGATTTCAGCTCCTCCTCGAGGATGCGCCGACGCACCACGCCATGGGGCAGGTTGGTGCAGCCGCAGACCGGTTTGGGTCCGCTCGCCGCCTTGAAGCTGTCGCCGAGGGTCTGGGCGAGCAGCTGTTCGACCAGCGGGGTGCATGAGCCGCAGGAGGCCGAGGCCTTGGTGTGGGCGCGCAGCGACTCCAAGGTGGTGAGACCGAGGCCCGTGATCGCTGTGGCGATCGTCCCCTTGCAGACCCCGTTGCAGCCGCAGATTTCGGCCGTGTCGGCGAGCGCCGCCACGGCCGACTTAGGGTCCTGACCTGCCAAGGCCTCCGTCACCTGGCGGCCGAAGATCAGGGTCTCGCGGATCGACGAAACGTCCTCGCCGCGCCGCATCAGGTCGAAGTACCAGGCGCCGTCGGCGGCGTCGCCGAACAGCACCGCGCCGGCCAGCCGGCCCTGCTCGATCACCAGCCGTTTGTAGACGCCGCGGGCGGCGTCGCGGAACACCACGTCCTGGCAGCCCTCGCCGCCGGCGAACTTGCCGGCGGAAAAGAGGTCCACGCCCGAGACCTTCAGCCGGGTGGAGAGCACCGAGCCCTCATAGGCGGCGCCGGCAGAGCCGGTCAGCACCTCCGCCAGGGTGCGGCACATCTCGAAGATCGGGGCGACCAGGCCATAGGCGACCCCGCGGTGCTCGGCGCATTCGCCGATGGCGAAGATGTCCGGATCGCTGGTCCGCATGCCGTCGTCGACCACTACGCCGCGACCCATCTCCAGCCCCGCCGCCTTCGCCAGCGTCGTGTTCGGCCGGATGCCGACCGCCATGACCACGAGGTCGCAGGCCAGGACCCGTCCGTCCGAGAGTTCGAGGCCGACCACCTTGCCGCCGCCGCCCAGGATCCCCTTGGACGCAGCCGACAGCACCGTCTCCACGCCGCGCTCCTCCAGCGCCTGTTGCAGCAGCGAAGACGCCGAGGCGTCGAGCTGGCGCTCCATCAAGACGTCCATCAGGTGCACGACGCTGGTCGCCATGCCGCGGCGGACCAGGCCATAGGCGGCCTCGAGTCCCAACAGGCCGCCGCCGATCACCACCGCCCGGCCGCCCGCCTTGGCCGCGGCGATCATCGCATCGACGTCGTCGATGTCTCGGAAGGTGACCACGCCCTTCAGCTCGGCTCCGGGCAGCGGCAGCCGAACCGGATCGGAGCCGGCGGCCAGGATCAGCCGGTCGTAGGGGACTTCGAGACCGCCCTCGGCCTGCACCGCCTTGCGAGCCCGATCGATGCGGGCGACCTTGCGGCCGAGGTGCAGGGTTATGCCGTTGTTGCGGTACCAGGCCTCGTCGTTGAGGACGATGTCCTCGAAGCCCTTCTCTCCGGCCAGCACCGGCGAGAGCATGATCCGGTTGTAATTGACCCGGGGTTCGGCCCCCAGGACGGTGATCTCGTAGCGGCTGGGATCGCGGGCCAGGATCTCCTCGATGGCGCGGCAGCCGGCCATGCCGTTACCGACCACCACCAGTCTTTGCTTGGGCATGATCCGATCCCCCTCAGATCCGGGCCGTCGCGGCCGTGGCCGCGACGCCCGTCCGCCAGCGCCGCTTCACGCCGACGATGCCCAGCAGGGCGACCAGGGCCAGCAGGGCGAAGGTCGAAAGCCCGGCCTGATAGGTTCCGGTGAATTGCTTGGAGAGCCCGAGGCTGGAGGCCAGGTAGAAG
>DATCFQ010000665.1:0-2031 GCA_036509495.1 Caulobacteraceae bacterium | reverse complement strand
CAAGGACTTCCCGCCGGACCGCCCCCCGACCGAGACCTATCGGCCCTTCCCCGAGCCGCAGATCCCGCCGTTCCACTACAAGAATCCGGTCACCAGCCAGCGCCCCCCGGCCAGGGAGCCCATCCCCGCCGATCCGCGGCTGGCGGCCTATGCCCACCGGGTCGAACTCCTCAAGGACAAGGACGCGGTCGAGAACCTGCAGGCGGCCTATGGCTACTATGTCGACAAGTCGCTGTGGGGCGAGGTCGCCGACCTGTTCGCGGCCAAGGGCTCGTTCGAATACGGCCAGAGGGGCGTCTATGTCGGCAAGGACCACATCCGCCGGGGGCTGCTGCTGCTCGGCAAGGAGGGGCCCGAGCCCGGCAAGCTGAACAACTACATGCAGTTGCAGGGCGTCATCCACGTGGCCCCCGACGGCATGACGGCCAAGGCTCGCTGGCGCGGCATGGTCCAGTTCGGCCGGGCGAACCAGCCGGGCCAATGGGGCGAAGGGACCTATGAGAACGACTATGTGAAGGAGGGCGGCGTCTGGAAAATTTCCAGGCTGCACTTCTACGTCACCGGCTTCACCGACTACGACACCGGCTGGACCAAGTCCGCCATCCCCATGCAGGGCCCGAGCGCGGCGGACCCGCCAGACAAGCCGCCGACCGAGGTCTACCGCTCCTACCCCGGCGTCTATGTCCCGCCGTTCGACTATCCGCATCCGGTGACCGGCGCCCCGATCGTGATCCCGGAACCGGCCGACTCCGTCCTGGGGAGGAAGTGATGGCCATCTCCATTCTCTCGCTCGTCCCGGCGAAGGCCGGGATCCAGGACAGGTCGGCGCTGGAATTGAAAGGGGACCACGAAGTTCACGAAGGGCACGAAGGCCTTCGTGTCCTTGGTGGTTTGAATTCCCAGCTAGGAGAGAGGCGCAGGCGCGTCAGGTCCCAGCACGGTTCTGACCTGTCCTGGATCCCGGCCTTCGCCGGGATGAGCGGGATATTGTGTGCTGTTGCGCTGACTCTCCCGTGCGCCGCTCTCGCCAAGCCAAAACCCCCGCCGCCCGCCGTCGATGACCCCGCCGTCTCCGCCAAGCTCGACGCGCTCGACAAGCGCATCACGCGGCTGGAGGACGCCAACCAGATCGAGATCCTGCAGCGGACCTACGGCTACTTCGTCGACAAGGCGCAGTGGACCCTGCTGACGCAGCTGTTCACCAAGGATGCGACGCTGGAGATCGGCGGCCGCGGCGTGTTCATCGGCCGCGACCACGTCCTGGAGTACATGCAGAAGGCCTTCGGTCCGGACGGGATCAAGGAAGGCACGATCATCAACCACATGCAGTTCCAGCCGATCGTCGACGTCGATCCCGACGGCCTGCACGCCAAGCAGCGGATGCGCGCCTTCGTGATGTCGAACGGCGGCTGGGGCCTCCCGCTCTACGAGAACGAGTACCGCAAGGAGGACGGGGTCTGGAAGATCTCCAAGCTCCGCGGGCCCTTCACCATGTACACCTCGTGGGAGGGCTGGGCGAAGGCGGCCACGCCCAACACCCGGCCTGAAAGCTTCGGCGAGCCGCCGGACCTGCCGCCGACGGTGGTCTATCTGACCTACCCCTCCTACTACATCGTGCCCTTCCATTACCCGAACCCGGTGACCGGCAAGCCATGGATTCCCGGGACCCAGCAGGCCGGCGCCTATGCCTCGCCAAGCCAGGTCTCGCTGGACAATCCGCGGCAGTAGGCGATCGGCCGTGCCAATTCACCACCAAGGTCACCAAGCACACCAAGACCTTGGTGAACTTGGTGCGCTTGGTGGTTCCCATTCTACGGAGGAGCCGAAGCGCCCCAGGTCTGCGCTTCCGCGATCACCAGTGCTCCTGGGAGCGCTCGCGCTTGCGGTCATGGCGCTCGCCGCCCCAGCCGAGGCGGCGTCCAGTTGCGACCGCGCCTGCCTGATCGGCCTGGCCGACCGCTACGCCGACGCCCTGGTCGCCCATGATCCGGCGCGGCTGCCGACCGCCCCGCAGGTGACGTTCACCGAGAA
>DATCFQ010000664.1:0-4390 GCA_036509495.1 Caulobacteraceae bacterium | reverse complement strand
CACGCGCGGCCCCGGCACATGGCCGCCCTTGACCAGCACCGCCTTGGCGCCCGCCCGAAGCAGCGCCTCGCCGGCCCGCCTCTGCCCCTCGATGGAGGTCACCTGGGCGCCGGTCAGGGCCTCGGCCTCGGGAGCGTTGGGGGTGAGCAGCGCCGAGGCCGGGATCATCAGGGCGCGGAAGGCGGAAAGCGCGTCCGGGTCCATCAGGGCCGCGCCGCTCTTGGCCAGCATCACCGGGTCGACCACCGCCGGCAGGCGGGCGTCCGCCAGCACCCGCGCCGCCGCCTCGACTGCGCGAACGCCGCCCAGCATGCCGGTCTTGATCGCATCGGCGCCGATGTCGTCCAGCACCGCGCGGGCCTGGGCCTCGATCAACTCGGCCGGGATCGGATGCACCGCTTGGACGCCGAGGGTGTTCTGCACCGTCACCGCGGTGATCGCCGTCGCAGCATAGCCGCCCAGCGCCGTCACCGTCTTGATGTCGGCCTGGATTCCGGCCCCGCCGCCCGAGTCCGAGCCGGCGATGATCAGAACCCGCCCGCGCGGGGATGGCGAGGTCTCGGCCATGGCGGCCTTGTCCCACGGCTCATCCGCCGGCCACAACCTCCAGCGCGCGCTGGTGGCCGGGCGTATGGCACTGGCGCAGCATCTCGCCGATCAGGGCGGCGCCATAGCCAAAGCGTCCGTCAGGCGTGTCCATGCTCATGCGTCCCGAGCCCAAGGCCGATTGGACTTCCGAGAGCGGGCTCGCCTCACTCCAGCCGGCCCCCGGCCGCAGCCCCGCGCCCGATCCCGCTGCCGAGGCGAGGATCAGGACGCCGTAGTAGAGCCGGCAGGTTTGGCGCATCAGCTCAAACCGGGCCCGGGCGGCTGCGTCCGCCGGTGCGCCCAGGTAGGCCTGCAACAGCCCCTCGGCCTCATCCTCGCTGGAGGCGAAGAAATTGGCGCTCACCGCCACGTCGACCCAGGGATCGTTGCGGAAGGCCGCGCCCCAGTCGACCAGCCAGAGACGCCTGCCGTCGGAGATCACGTTGCGCGGGTTGAGGTCGTTATGGCTGGACACCGGCTCGGCCTGGCCGGGCCGCCAGTCCTCAGCGATCTCGGCCAGCCGTTCGAGCGGCTCGGCGATCTGGGCGGCGTCGGCCAGACCCAGGGCCTGGGTGCGGGCGACCAGCTGAGACACGCCCTCGAAGAAATCGACCAGCGGAGGAAAGGCCGGGGTCGCCTGCAGCCGGCGCACCAGTTTGGCCATCTCCTTCAGGATGGCGCGGCGGCCGCCCGGATGGTCGGCCAGGGGCCGGGCCTCGACCCAGCAGCTGATCGACAGCCCCGCCTCGGCATCCGCATGCAGCAGCTCCGGCGCCACCCCGGCCTCGGCCGCCAGCTTCAGGCAGGCGTACTGGCGCGCGGGGTCGTGGAAGCCGTCGGCCGGCGCTTCCAGCTTGAGCAGGTAGGACCCCACACCAACGCCCAGGCGCCAAACCCCCGACCCGGACAGCCCCCCGGCCACCGCCGCGATCGTGTCGTAGCGCGGGCGGCCGAAGACGGTTCGCAGGGCGCTGTCCAGCGCCGGCCGCTTGTCCTCGGGGATGCCGTCGATCATCGCCTCGTCTCCTCGCCCTGTTGCACGGGAGTTTTATCCGGGTTAAATTATGGAAGTCAATTTCTTCCGGGTAAATATATGGGCGCCGACCCCGACGAGCCCTTGGTGATCGCCTTCGAAGGCCAGCGCCGCCTGGCCCTCGGCCCGCTGCATGAGGTCGAGCCGGCGGTTCGGGCGGCGATGGCGCGTCTCGGCGAGCCGGTGCTGGCCTTCGACGCCCGTACCAGCCGGCCAGTGGAGATCGCCCCCACCGGCGCGCCTCCTCCGCCCGCCCAACCGGCGGCCCGCCCACGCGGCCGGCCCAGACTGGGCGTGGCGGCCCGCGAGGTCACCCTGCTGCCCCGGCACTGGGAGTGGCTGGCGGCCCAGCCCGGCGGCGCCTCGGCGGCCCTGAGACGGCTGGTGGAAGGGGCGAGCCGCGCCCACCAGCACCTCGACCGGCGCCGCGCCGCCCAGGAGAGCGCCTACCGCTTCCTCTCCGCCATGGCCGGCGACCTGCGAGGCTTCGAGGAGGCGTCTCGCGCCCTGTTCCGCGGCGATGCCGAGCGCTTCGCCGCCGAGACCCAGGCGTGGCCGCCCGACATCCGGGACCACGCGCAGAGCCTGGCTTCCACCGCCTTCGAGACAGGGGAAGCCTAGGGGGTCTTCGCGGGCGGCGGGTTGAAGAAGGCGCCGGCCGGGCCCGGGAACTCCACCGGGCTTTCCCAGCCGTCGGCGGAGACCGGCGAGACGCCGAAGAACCAGTCGTCGATCACCACGCCCTTCAGGGTGAGGGCGTCCGCGTGCCATGCCCACCGGTTGAAGCGCCAGCGTGGCTCGGTGGTGTCGCGCCACCAGACCCGATAGCCGGCCGCGCCGGGCGACGGGCTCCAGCTCACCGTGGTGTCGGCCGAGACCGCGCCCTCGATCTTCACCTCACCCGGCGGGGCGGGGGCCGAGGCCAGTGCAGCCAGGCTGATGGCGTTCAGCCGCGTCACCTGGGCGAGATAGGGGAAGTCCACGCCCTCGATCACGTCGCCATAGGCGATGCCGTCCTGGGTGCGCACGTCCTGGTGCTGGCGGGTATAGTTCTCCACCGCCTCGGTGACCCGCACGGCCGGATAGCCGGCCTCCAGCATGCGCACCTGGTCGCTGCCGCGGCTGTAGCGGTCGGTGCGGTAGACCATGCGCACGGACATGTTGGTCAGATACCGATCCGCCAGGCCGTCCATGAAGCGGGCCAGCTCGCGCGAGGGACTGTCGACCTCGCCGCCGTTGTAGCGCCGGCGATCCGCCTGGGCCGGGGTTTCGGTCGCCTTGGTCCCCTCGGAGAAGATCCTGACGTGGGTGTTGTCGATCATCCCCGACAGGCCGTGGATATTGCCGTCGATGTCGTTATTGAGGTCGGCCTCGACCTGCCAGCCCTGAGCCTTGGCGTACTTGGCCAGGAGCGCGCCGCCGTAAAGATTCTGCTCCTCGCCCTGCAGCACCGCATAGACGATGGTCGCCGCGAACCGGTGGCGCGAGAGCACCCGCGCCGCCTCGATCACCTCCGCCACGCCCGAGCCGTCGTCATTGGCGCCGGGTGCGTCGCTGGTGGCGTTCATCACGTCCGAGACGCGGGAATCCAGGTGGCCGGAGATGACCACGACCCGGTTCGGATCGCCGGTTCCCGGCTGGATCGCCAGCACATCCATGATCTCGGTGGGCTTGGGGATGCGCTCCCCGGAAACGACATCGGTGGGGGTCTCCACCCGCAGGCAGCCGCCGCAGGCCTGGCCGATGGCCTCGAAACGCGACTTCACCCAGCGCCGCGCGGCCCCGATGCCGCGGACGTCGGAGGTGGTGTCCGACAGGGTGTGGCGGGTGCCGAAGCCGACCAGCCGCGCGATGGTCGCGTGCAGCTCGTCGGGGCTGACGTCGGCGGCGATCTGGCGCAGCAGCGGGTGGTCGCTGGACGGGGCGGCGGGGTCGGCAAGAGCGGCTCCGCTCAGCACGACAGCGACCACCAAGCCTCCGAGGGTCCTCGTCGAGGCGTTGCGCGCGAGCAACTCTCTCTCCACCGCTCGTCCCCGCGCAGGCGGGGACCCATCCAGCCCGGCGCAAGGCCCTCCGCCCGGCGCGAACTCATGGGCCTCCGCCTTCGCGGGGGCGAGCGGAGGATGTTCTGGCCTCATCGTCCGCCCTCCTCGATCGCCGCCCAGACCTTGAAGGCCTGCACCGTCTCGCGCACGTCGTGCACCCGAACCCCCCGCACGCCTTGGGCCGCGCCCCACAGGGCCCCGGCCAGCGAGCCGCCGATGCGGTCTGCGGCTTCGACCGCAGTGTCGTCGATGGCGCGGATGAAGCGCTTGCGGCTGACGCCCAGCAGCACCGGAAAGCCCGATCCGACCAGCCGGTCGATATGGTTCAGGAGAGCCAGATTGTGATCCGGCCGCTTGCCGAAGCCGATGCCGGGATCCAGCCAGATCCGCTCGCGCTTCACGCCGGCGGCCTGGGCGGCGGCGGCGCGGTCCAGCAGGAAGGCGGCGACCTCCGCCACCACGTCCTGGTAGCGCGGGTCCTTCTGCATGCTGCGCGGATCGCCCTGCATGTGCATCAGCGCCACCTCGCAGCCGAGCTCGGCTGCGACGCGGGGGCTATCGGGCGAGAAACTCAGGGCGGTGATGTCGTTCCACAGATCGGCGCCGGCGGCCACGGCGGCGCGGGCGACGGTCGGCTTCATGGTGTCGACCGAGATGCGGACGGCGCTGTCCCGGCGGATCTGCTCGATCAGCGGGACGACGCGCGAGATCTCCTCGTCCTCGG
>DATCFQ010000663.1:0-3377 GCA_036509495.1 Caulobacteraceae bacterium | reverse complement strand
AACCTTCAAGGATCGCTGGTTCCTCGAGCGCGACCCGCACCGGACGCTGGAGGGCGCGCTGATCGCGGCCCATGCCGTCGAGGCCCAGCGGATCTATTTCTACATGCGCGACGAATATCCGGCGGTGCTGCAGATCCTGCGCACCGAGATCGCCGCGCTCGAGGCCGCCGGCGTCGCTCCGCCCGGCTTCATCGAGCTGCGCCGCGGCGCCGGCGCCTATATCTGCGGCGAAGAGAGCGCCATGCTGGAGAGCATCGAAGGCAAGCGCGGCCTGCCGCGCAACCGCCCGCCCTATATCGCCGAAGTGGGCCTGTTCGGCCGCCCGACGCTCAACCAGAATGTCGAGACCCTGTGGTGGATCCGGGACATCCTGGACAAGGGCGCGGAGTGGTTCGCCGCCCTGGGCAAACCCGGTCATCCGGGCATCCGCTCCTGGTCCGTGTCGGGCCGGGTCAGGGAGCCGGGGGTGAAGCAGGCGCCGGCCGGCGTCACCGTGCGCGAACTGATCGACGACTACTGCGGCGGCATGGCCGAGGGCCACGCCTTCAAGGCCTATCTGCCCGGCGGCGCGTCGGGCGGCATCCTGCCGGCCTCGATGGGCGACATCCCGCTGGATTTCGGCGGCGAGCTGGCGACACAGGGGGCGTTCGTCGGCTCCCATGCCATCGTGGTGTTCTCCGACCAGGACAGCGCCAAGGATGCAACCCTCAACCTGTTGAAGTTCTTCAAACATGAGAGCTGCGGCCAATGCACGCCTTGCCGCGAAGGCGCCGGCAAACTTGTTTCGCTGCTGCAGAAAGAGAGCCCGCTGGACGAGGCGGCGATCCGCGACCTGGAGGCGGTGATGCGCGACGCCTCCATCTGCGGCCTGGGCCAGGCGGCGCCGAACCCGGTGAACCACCTGCTGGTCCATTTCCGCGAGGACATTTGAGATGAGCGACCCGATCGAATTCATCCTCGACGGCAAGACGGTCGCGGCGGACGCCGGCGAGACCATCTGGGATGTCGCCAAGCGCGAAGGCAACAAGATCCCGCACCTCTGCCACGTCGACATGCCGGGCTATCGGCCCGACGGTAATTGCCGCGCCTGCATGGTCGACGTGAAGGGCGAGCGGGTGCTGACCGCGTCGTGCATCAGGAAGCCGACCCAGGGCATGGAGGTGCAGACCCAGACCGAGCGGGCGGTGAAGGCCCGCCAGATGGTCTTCGAACTCCTGGCCAGCAACATGCGCCCGGCCGAAGAGGGCCCCGACAACCAGTCGGTGTTCTGGCAGTGGGCCGGCTCGATGGGCATCTCGGGCTCGGACCGCTTCGAGTCGAAGTTCGACGACGAGCATTTCGAAGCCGCCTTCGACATCACCAACCCGGCCATCGCGGTCAATCTCGACGCCTGCATCGCCTGCGGCGCCTGCGTGCGGGCCTGCCGCGAGGTCCAGGTCAACGACGTCATCGGCATGGGCGAGCGCGGCGGCCACTCCGCCCCGGTGTTCGACCTGCACGACCCCATGGGCCTCTCCACCTGCGTCAGCTGCGGCGAGTGCGTCCAGGCCTGCCCCACCGGCGCGCTCTACGAGAAGTCGCTGATGGACAAGACCAACACGCGACGGGAGATCCAGGCGTTCGACAAGGTGGTGGACTCCGTCTGCCCGTTCTGCGGCGTCGGCTGCCAGACCAAGGTGATGGTCAAGGACAACAAGATCGTCCAGGTCGATGGCCGCGACGGCTTCGCCAACGAGAACCGGCTGTGCGTGAAGGGCCGCTTCGGCTTCGACTACGCCATGTCGCCCGAACGCCTGACCAAGCCGCTGATCCGCCGCGACGACGCGCCCAAGGCCGGCGACGTGGACCTGCGGGGCGTCGATCCCCTGACGGTGTTCCGCGAGGCCACCTGGGAAGAGGCGATGGAGCGCGCCGCCGGAGGGCTGAGCAAGACCCGCAATGAGCATGGCGGCAAGGCGCTGGCCGGCTTCGGCTCGGCCAAGGGCTCCAACGAAGAGGCCTATCTGTTCCAGAAGCTGGTCCGGCTGGGCTTCGAGACCAACAACGTCGACCACTGCACCCGGCTCTGCCATGCCTCATCGGTCGCGGCGCTGATGGAAGGGGTCGGATCGGGCGCGGTCTCGGCCCCGTTCACCGACGCCATGAAGGCCGAGTGCGTCATCGTCATCGGCGCCCGCCCGACCACCAACCACCCGGTGGCGGCCACCTATTTCAAGCAGGCGGTCAAGCGCGGGACCAAGCTGATCATCATGGATCCGCGCGGCCAGGACATGATGCGCCACGCCACCTATTCGCTCCGGTTCCGGCCGGGCAGCGACGTGGCGATGCTGAACGCGCTGCTGCACGTGATTGTCGAGGAGAAGCTCTACGACGAGCAATACATCCAGGCGAACGTGTCGGGCTTCGAGGCGCTCAAGGAGAAGGTGAAGGGCTTCTCGCCGGAGAACATGGCGGAGGTCTGCGGCATCGACGCCGAGACCCTTCGCGAGGTGGCCCGCCTCTACGCCACCTCGGAACGCTCGATCATCTTCTGGGGCATGGGCATCTCCCAGCACACCCACGGCACCGACAACGCCCGCTGCCTGATCGCGCTCGCCCTGATCACCGGCCAGATCGGCCGGCCCGGCACCGGCCTGCATCCCCTGCGCGGCCAGAACAACGTGCAGGGCGCCTCCGACGTCGGCCTGATCCCGATGTACTTCCCCGACTACAAGTCGGTGGAGAACCCCGACATCCGCGGCTTCTACGAGAACTTCTGGGGCCAGACCCTGGATCCAAAGCGCGGCCTGACGGTGGTGGAGATCATCGACGCCATCCACGAGGGCGAGATCAAGTCCATGTACGTCATGGGCGAGAACCCGGCCATGTCCGACCCCGACCAGACCCACGCCCGCGCGGCCCTGGCCATGCTCGACCACCTGGTGGTGCAGGACATCTTCTTCACCGAGACCGCCTGGTACGCCGACGTCATCTTCCCGGCCTCGGCCCATGCCGAGAAGCTCGGCACCTACACCAACACCAACCGCCAGGTGCAGATCGGCCGGCCGGCGCTCGACCTGCCGGGCGAGGCGCGCCAGGACTGGGAGCTGATCGTCGAGCTGGGCAAGAGGATCGGGATCGACTGGAGCTACGGCGATATTTCGGAGGTCTACGCCGAGATGGGCAAGGCCATGCCCTCGCTGAACAACATCTCCTGGGAGCGGCTGCTGCGCGAGGACTCGGTGATCTATCCGGCTCGCGGCCCCGACATCCCCGGCGACGAGGTGGTGTTCACCTCGGGCTTCCCCACCTCCGACGGCCGCGCCCGCATCGTGCCGGCCGACCTTCTGCCGCCCGATGAGGTGCCGGACGAGGAGTATCCGCTGGTGCTCACCACC
>DATCFQ010000662.1:0-2303 GCA_036509495.1 Caulobacteraceae bacterium | reverse complement strand
GTCCCCCCGAACGAGTCGGCTGTGCTCACCGTCGGCAAGATCGCCAGCGGCACGACCGACAATGTCATCCCCGAGACCGCGACCCTGCTCGGCACCATCCGCACGCTGGACGAACGCATCCGCACGCTGATGCACGAGGGCGTCGCTAGGGTGGCGACCCATGTGGCGCTGGCCCACGGCGCCACGGCCGAGGTCGAAGTCACCTCCGGCTTCCCGGTCACCGTCTGCGACGGCCGCATCGTCGAGCTGGCCCAGCGCACCGCCCAGGCCCTGTTCGGCGAAGGCGGCTGGCGCACCATGCCGACGCCGATGATGGGCGCCGAGGACTTCGCCTATGTGCTGCAGAAGCTGCCTGGCGCCATGGCCTTCATCGGCGCGGTGCCGGAAGGCGGCGACTATCACAGCTGCTGCGGCCTGCACTCCAACCGCATGGTGCTGGACGAACGCGTCATGGCCCAGGGCGTGGCCATGCACTGCGCCATGGCCGAGGCCTTCCTGAACGGCGAGGCGGTGGTCTAGCCGCCCAGGCTGGAATGGCGCTCAGACCGCACCCGGCTACCCCTTGCGGAGCGGCCATCGCGGTGGACGCGGCGGCGACGCGCCCGAGGCCGGGCGTTCTGAAGCTGACCTACGTCGTGACCGGCGATCTGGGCGCGCTCTATCTGCCGCCCGCGGACCAGCCGGCGCGGGCCGATGAGCTCTGGAAGCGAACCTGCTTCGAGGCCTTCGTCCGTCCAGGCGCCGGCGAGGCCTATTTCGAATTCAACTTCGCGCCGACAAGAGCGTGGGCCGCCTATCGCTTCGACGGCTATCGCCAGGGCATGGCCAACCTGGATCTCATGCCTCCGGACATCCAGGCGCGGACCAGCGGCGAACGCTACGAATTGACCGTCACGCTCGGCCTGCCCGACGGGCCCACCGACCAATCCTGGCGCCTCGGCCTCTCGGCGGTCATCGAAGCGGTGAACGGTGAAAAGTCCTATTGGGCCTTGGCGCACCCGCCCGGAAAGCCCGACTTTCATCACCCTGATTCGTTCGCGCTCGACCTTTCCTCCGCGGAGTCCGCATGAAAATCGGCATCGATCGGCTGCTCCAGGAGCCTGGCCTGCGCCGGGACTTGCACGGCAAGCGCGTGGCGCTGCTGGCCCACCCGGCCTCGCTGACCCAGGACCTGACCCACAGCCTGGACGCCCTGGCGGCCCTTGACGATGTGAACCTGACCGCGGCGCTCGGGCCGCAGCACGGCCTGCGCGGCGACAAGCAGGACAACATGGTCGAGACGGCCGATTTTCACGATCCGGTCTCGGGCGTGCCGGTGTTCAGCCTCTATGGCGAGGTGCGCCGGCCCACCGAGGCCATGCTCGACAGCTTCGATGTGCTGCTGGTCGATCTGCAGGACCTGGGCTGTCGCATCTACACCTTCATCACCACGCTGCGGTACGTGCTGGAGGCGGCGGCCAGCCACGGCAAGTCGGTCTGGGTGCTCGATCGCCCCAACCCCGTTGGCCGGCCGGTCGAGGGCCTGCGCTTACGGCCCGGCTGGGAGAGTTTCGTCGGCGCCGGCCCCTTGCCGATGCGCCACGGGCTCACCCTGGGCGAGCTGGGGGACTGGTTCATCGCCACGCTCAAGCTCGACATCGACTATCGCGTCATCGAGATGCAGGGCTGGCGGCCGGACCAGGGTCCCGGCTTCGGCTGGCCGCTGGGCGAACGGGCCTGGATCAATCCCAGCCCCAACGCGCCTAACCTGTGGATGGCGCGCGCCTATGCCGGAACGGTGATGCTGGAGGGCGCGACCCTGTCGGAAGGCCGCGGCACCACCCGTCCGCTGGAGCTGTTCGGCGCGCCCGACATCGAGGCGCGGGCGGTGATCGAAACCATGCGGACCCTGGCGCCGGGCTGGCTGGACGGCTGCGCCCTACGCGACTGCTGGTTCGAGCCGACCTTCCACAAGCATGTCGGCGCTCTATGCAGCGGGGTGCAGATCCACACCGAGGATGCGAGCTACGACCACCAGGCGTTCAAGCCGTGGCGCATCCAGGCGCTCGGCTTCAAGGCGATCCGCCGGCTCTATCCCGACTACCCGCTGTGGCGCGATTTTCCCTACGAGTACGAGCATGGCAAGCGCGCCATCGACGTGATCAACGGCGGCCCGCAGTTGCGCGAATGGGTGGATGACGCCGGCGCCGCGCCGGGGGATCTGGACGCGATCACCGCGCCGGACGAGCGGGACTGGTTGGCGGAACGGCAATCTTACCTCCACTACTAATTCCGTCATCCCGGACGGCCCGCGGGGCCGAGCC
>DATCFQ010000661.1:0-4435 GCA_036509495.1 Caulobacteraceae bacterium | reverse complement strand
GACGCGGTTCTTCACCCGCAGCGAGTTGGAGACGAAGCGGGGATCCTCCGCCAGCCGTGCGTCGCCCAGAACCTCGGCGCAGAGCGCCTTCCATTCGCGCTCGTTCTGCACCCCCAGCACCACCTGTTTGCCGTCCTGGCTGGCGAAGGCGCCGTAGGGGGCGATGGAGGGATGGCTGACGCCCACCCTGGGCGGCGCGCGGCCGCCATAGTCGTGGTGCAGCAGGGGCACGGTCATCCAGTCGGCCAGGGCGTCGAACATCGAGACCGCCACGGATTTGCCGACGCCGGTCCGCTCGCGCTGGTAGAGGGCCTCCAGGATGGCGGCGTGGGCGTACATGCCCGACGCGATATCGGCGATCGAGACCCCGACCCGGCCCGGCCCCTCGGGCGAGCCGCTCACCGAGGCCAGGCCCGCCTCGCACTGGATCAAGAGGTCGTAGGCCTTCATCTGGGCGTAGGGGCCCGTCTCGCCGTAGCCGGAGATGTCGCAGGTGATCAGCCGCGGGTTGGCCGCGCGCATGGCCTCGGCCCCGAAGCCGGCCCGCTCGGCCGCGCCGGGCGCCAGGTTCTGCACCAGCACATCGGCCTTGGCGATGATCCGGGCCAGCAAGGCCGCATCCTCGGGCGACTTGAAGTCCAGCACCAATGACTGCTTGCCCCGGTTCACCCAGACGAAATAGGCGCTCTCGCCATGCACCACGTGGTCGTATTCGCGGGCGAAGTCGCCCTCGGCCCGCTCGATCTTGATCACCCGGGCGCCGGCGTCGGCCAGGCGGACGGTGCAGAACGGCGCGGCCAGGGCCTGCTCCAGCGACACCACCAGGATTCCGTCCAGCGCGCCCATGCTCAGAACGACTTCGGCAGGCCCAGCACATGGGTCGCCACGTGCGAGAGGATCAGGTTGGTGGGGATCGGCGCGGTCTGGTAGAGGCGCGTCTCGCGGAACTTGCGCTCGATGTCGTATTCCTCGGCGAAACCGAAGCCGCCGTGGGTCTGCAGGCAGACGTCCGCCGCGAACCAGGACGCCTCCGAAGCCAGCATCTTCGCCATATTGGCCTCGGTCCCGCAGGGTTGGCCGGAATCGTAGAGCGTGGTGGCGCGCGCCACCATGCCGGAGGCGGCCTCGAGCTGGACATGGGCGCGGGCGATGGGGAACTGCACCCCCTGGTTCTGGCCGATCGGCCGGCCGAACACCTCGCGCTCTTTGGCATAGGCGGTGGCGCGGTCAATGAAGAAGCGGCCATCGCCGATGCATTCCGAGGCGATCAGGATCCGCTCGGCGTTCATGCCGTCCAGGATATAGCGGAAGCCATGGCCCTCCTCGCCGATCCGGTTCTCGGCCGGGACCTCGAGGTCATCGAAGAACAGCTCGGTGGTCGCGTGGTTGAGCATGGTGCGGACCGGCCGGATGGTCAGGCCATGGTCTTTCGCCTGGACCATGTCGACCAGCAGCACGCTCATGCCTTCGCTGGGCCGCGCGGCGTCCTCGCGCGGCGTAGTGCGGCAGAGCAGCACCATCAGGTCGGAATGCTCCGCCCGCGAGATCCAGATCTTCTGGCCTCGGACGATGTAGCGGTCGCCCTCGCGGCGGGCGAAGGTGGCGATGCGGGTGGTGTCGACTCCGCTCCCGGGCTCGGTGACCGCAAAGGCCTGCAGCCGCAGCTCGCCCGAGGCGACCTTAGGCAGCCAGCGCGTCTTCTGCGCCTCCGAGCCGTGCCGCAGCACCACGCCCATGGTGTACATCTGGGCGTGGCAGGCGGCGCCATTGCCGCCCGAGCGATGAATCTCTTCCAGCACAGCGGCGGCCGCGGAAAGCGGCAGGCCCGCGCCGCCATAGGCCTCGGGGATCAGGATCGACAGCCAGCCTTCGTCGGTGAGCGCCTCCACGAACGCGGCCGGATAGGCGCGCTCGCGATCGAGGGCCTGCCAATAGCTTCCGGGAAAGCGCTCGCAGAGCCGACGCACGGCGTCGCGGATATCCTTGTGCGGGTCGTCGGGGGTCATGCGCCTCTACGGGGCCGGCCTGGGTCGCCCTAGATAGCCCGCCGTCCGCGCCGAGGTCGATTTGTTTGGTTCATTGCATCGTCAATGGCTTTGCGCGCGGGCCCCGGGGAGGCATGATCGGGCTCCAGGCGGCGCGAGAGCCGCGCCCGGAGGATCGCGATGCGCGTTTGGGGCTGGGCGGCCGTCTTGCTGCTGGTCGGGGCGGGGATGACCCTGCCGGCCGAGGCGTCCGGCTGGCGCTACGATCACGCCTACGCCAGCTCCTGGAACGAGTACCAGGCCATGCGCGCCGCCGCCCACGGCGGGACCAGGATGTCCTGGAAAAGGCTGCCCAACTGGACCGGCCTGTGGGAGCACACCGGCGGCTTCAATTTCGACCCCGCGCAGATGGGGCCGAGGGCGACCGCCGTGCTGACCCCGGCCTACCAGAAGGCCTATGACGAGAAGCTCGCCAACATCGCCAAGGGCATCGAGTGGGATCCGCTCTCGGCCTGCCTGCCCGCCGGCTATCCGCGCTGGCTGCTGGAGCCTTTCCTGCGCGAATACATCCTGCGGCCCGAGCAGACCTGGCTGGTGCTGGAGCAGAACGCCGAGATCCGCCGCGTCTACACCGACAACCGCGGTCACGTGCCGGCCGACGAGGCCTATCCGCTATGGGAGGGCGACTCGATCGGCTTCTGGGACGGCGATACGCTGGTGGTGCACACCACCGATCTGAAGGCCGGCCAGTACCAGCGGCTGCAGCCGGCCTATTCCGACAAGGCCTCCACCGTCGAGCGGATCCGCAAGACCGGCCCGGACACCATCGAGGACATCGTCGACGTCTATGACCCGCTCTCGCTCGCCAAGGCCTGGCACGTCCGCCACGTCTACCGGCGGGTGAAGACCCCGGGCCTGAGGATCAACCATTGGTCCTGCGAGGAGAACAACAACGTGGTCCGCACCGACAACGGCTCGACCAGCTTCCTCCTGCCCGGCGAGAAGGGCTATCGCGACCCGACCGCCCCGGGTCCCGCAGCCGCCCCGCCCACGACCTCGCCAGGAGCGCCCTAGATGTCCAAGGCCCTTTCCGCGCTTTGCCTGACCGCCCTCAGCGCAGCGGCGACGCCGGCCCTGGCGCACCACTCCTTCGCCATGTTCGACCGTTCCAAACAGGTCTCGATCTCCGGGACGGTGAAGGACTTCCAGTACACCAACCCGCACTCCTGGGTGATCGTCATGGTCACCGCCGCCGACGGCAAGGAAACCGAGTGGGGCTTCGAGTCAGAGGGTCCGAGCACCCTGCTGCGGGCCGGCATCAAGCCCAGCTCGATCAGCCCCGGCGACAAGGTGACCGCCCTGGCCTTCCCGATGCGCGACGGCCGCCCGGCCGGCTCGCTGATCAGCATCACCAAGGCGGGCGGCCAGACACTGGTCTTCCGCGCGGGCGCGCCGCCGGTCGGGACGGAGCTGCCTGGGCCGAAGTAGCCGCCCCGGATTCAGTGCGGCATCACGCCCGGGAACAGCTTGGCCTGGGCCACCACCAGCAGGCCCAGGAGGATGGTCAGGGCCAGGCTGTGCTTGAAGGTGCGGGCCAGCACCCGGCCCTCCTGGCCCTTGAACTCGGTGGTCGAGACGCCGGTGGAGATGTTCTGCGGCGAGATCATCTTGCCCATCACCCCGCCCGAGGAATTGGTCGCGGCGAACAGCACCGGCGAGAGCCCGAGCTGGCGCGCGGCCACCACCTGCAGATTGCCGAACAGGGCGTTGCCGGAGGTGTCGCTGCCCGACAGGAACACCGCCACCCAGCCCAGGAAGGCGGAGAGGAACGGGAAGGCCGCCCCGGTCGAAGCGACCGCCAGGCCCAGGGTGTAGTTCATCCCCGAGTAGTTCATCACATAGGCCAGGGCGACGATGGCGCAGACGGTCAGCACCGCCAGACGCACCTGGGTCAAGGCGGCGACGGCGGCCTTGAGGAAGGCCTTGGGGCCGCAGCCGACCAGGGCGGCGGTGATCAGGGCGGCGACCAGGATGGCGGTGCCGGTGGCCAGGGGCTGGAAGGTCCACACCGCCGCATAGGGCTTGTGGTAGAGGGTGATCTGCACCGCATTGTGCAGGCCGGGCCAGTTGATCTTCTGCTGGCCGAAGCTGGCGAGCTTCAGCACGGTCCAGACGATCACCACGCCCGAAACCATCACCCACGGCAGCCAGCCCTGCCAGGGCGGCACGTCGGCGCGGACCTCCGAAGGCGCGGCCCGCTTGATGGCGAAGGCCGGGTCCGGCGCCGGGCGCCAGACGCTCAGGAAGGCGGTCGAGACGATCAGCGAGACCAGCGAGGCCAGGACGTCGGTCAGCACGTAGCTGATCCAGTTGGAGACCACGAACTGGGTGAGGGCGAAGCTGCCGCCGGCCACCAGCAGGATCGGCCAGAGCGCCCGGATCGACTTCAG
>DATCFQ010000660.1:0-3226 GCA_036509495.1 Caulobacteraceae bacterium | reverse complement strand
GACCCGCGCACTGGAGGCGCAGCCGACAGGCGCTCCGGTTCCCCAGGCCTGATACTGGAGCCCCGGCCGCGCCGCTGATATGAGCGGCCTCCACGGATGGGTGGCCGAGCGGTTGAAGGCAGCGGTCTTGAAAACCGCCAGGGGTTCACGCCCCTCGTGGGTTCGAATCCCACCCCATCCGCCATCACCGCTAGAACCGCCCTCGCCGACGCCATAGTCTGCGCCGGCGTCGGGCGGGAGGATGATCGCATGGCGAGCCCGGAGGCGGAGGCTACGGCGGCGCTGCGGCGTGCGCAGCGCCTTGCCGAGACCCCCGATCTCTCCTGGGCCAGCGCCCTGGTCGTCGACGACGTCGAGGAGAACCGCGACCTCTTGGTGCGTCGGCTGAAGCGGCTGGGGGTCGGCGAGATCGAGCAGGCGGTCGATGGCCGCCAGGCGCTGAACCGGCTCGCTGAACGCGATTTCGACCTCGTCCTGCTCGACATCATGATGCCGAAGGTCAACGGCTATGAGGTGCTGGACGCCCTGAGCCTGCAGGGCCGCATCCATGATCTGCCGGTGCTGGTGATCTCGGCGCTCAGCGAGATCGACGCGGTGGCCCGCTGCCTGGAACAGGGCGCCGAGGACTTCATCTTCAAGCCGTTCAACCCGATCATCCTGCGCGCCCGGGTGCTGGCCTCGCTGGAGAAGAAGCAGCTGCGCGACGCCGCCCGGCGCGAGCTTGAACGCAAGCGCGCCGAACTGGGTGAGGCGCGCAACCTGCAGCTCGCCCTGACCCCGCCGCCGGCCGAGCGGGCCTCGCCGATCGGCCGCATCTGTATCGATGTGACGCTGGAGCCGGCGCGGGAAGTGGGCGGCGACCTGGTCGATCACTTCGAGGTGGGCGAGCGGCTGCAGGCCGTGCTGGTCGGCGATGTCTCCGACAAGGGCGCCGGCGCCGCCCTGGTGATGGCCCGCACCAGCGCCCAGTTCCGCGCCCTGGCCGCGCGTCCCGACGCCGAGGCGCTGTTCGCCGACCCCTCGCGCGCGGCGGCGGTGGCCAACGAGGTGCTGGCGGCGAGGAATCCCAGCTGCATGTTCGTGACCCTGTTCCTTGGTGTGCTCGACGTCGGAACCGGCGAGCTGGTCTATGTGCGCTGCGGCCACGTCCCGCCCTGGATCCGCCGGACGGACGGCTCGGTGGAGCGCCTCATCGTCGCCGCCGGCCCACCGCTGGGCGTGATCGAGGGGGTCGCCTATCGCTCCGGCCGCGCCCAGCTTGGGGCCGGCGACATGCTGCTGGCGGTGACCGACGGCGTCACCGAAGGCGCGGCCCCGGACAAGAGCCTGTTCGGCGAGGATCGCGTCGGGGTCTGGCTGGCGGAGGCCGGCCACGCCGCCTCGCTTGACGATCTGGTGGCGCAGGTCCGCGCTTACGAGGCGGGCGAGCCGGCGTCTGACGACGTCGCCGCCATCATGGTGACCATCAAGGCGGGCCGGTGAGGGCGGGATGACGGCCTTCTCTGTCCCGTTGCTGCTCGATGCGGAGGCCGTCTCTGCGGCGGTCGAAGCGGCCCAGGCCCAGCTCGAAGAGGCCGGCGTCGACGCCCGCGCCGCCATGCATGTCGCCCTGACCCTCGACGAGCTCTTGACCAACGCCGCCACCCACGGCGGCGCGCCGGGCCAGGCAGCCGAGGTGCGGCTCGAGGTCGAACCCGACCGCGTGCTGGTGGAGATCACCGATCCCGCGGCCGCCTACGATCCGCGATCGGCCCCACAGCCGGACTTCGGCGCCGCGCTGGAGGATCGCCGGATCGGGGGCCTCGGCGTGCACCTCGTCATGAAACTGTCGCGTGACCTCGACTATGCCCGCGACAAAGATCGCAACCGGACGAATTATTGGATCGCGCGGAACGTGCGCGAAGATTAGCGTCTCGGCGCGGGGGAGGCAGGGATGAGTGCGGACATCGCCGTCGGCGACGGGGGCTCCGATCAGGCGCATCGGCTGCTGGAAGCAGCGCCGATATCGGTGGTCATCCTGACCGAGGAGGGCCGCTACCTCTATCGCAACCCCGCCCACAACGCGATCTACGGCTATAGGGAAGGCCAGGCTCCGCTGCTCTCCAGCGAGATGTGGGTCGACCCCGCAGAACGGGCCCGTCTCTTGGAGATTTTCCGCACCACCGGCGTGCTGCGCGACGCCGAGGTGCAGCATCATCGCGCCGACGGCCATCCGTTTTGGGGCCTGATGACCTGGCAGCGGCTGGAATATGAGGGCCAGCCCGCCCTGGCCGGCTGGATGTACGACATCACCGCCCGCAAGGAAGCCGAGGCGGCGATGCAGGAGGCGAGGGCCGCCGCCGAGCAGGCCAACCAGACCAAGTCCGAGTTCCTGGCCAATATGAGCCACGAGCTCCGGACCCCGCTGAACGCCATCATCGGCTACGCCCAGATCCTGCAGGAAGACGCCGAGGACGTCGGGCAGGACGACATGCTGCCCGACCTCAAGAAGATCGAGAGCGCCGGCAAGCACCTGCTCGGCCTGATCAACGACATCCTCGATCTCTCAAAGATCGAGGCCGGCCGCATGGAGATCTATCTCGAACCGGTGTCGGTTCCGGCCCTGGTGGACGAGGTGCGGACCCTGACCGCGCCCCTGGCCTCGTCGAACGGCAACACGGTGGTGGTGTCGATCGAGCCGGGGATCGCCTCGATCCAGGCCGACCTGACCAAGCTCAAGCAGTCGCTGCTCAACCTGGTCAGCAACGCCTGCAAGTTCACCAAGGACGGCCGCGTCGGCATGGACGTGCGGCTGGCCGACGGGCCGGAGGGCCGCAACATCGTCTTCGAGGTCTCCGACTCAGGCATCGGCATGACGCCCGAGCAGCAGGGCAAGCTGTTCCAGGCCTTTTCCCAGGCGGACTCCTCGACCACCCGCAGGTTCGGCGGCACGGGGCTGGGCCTGGCCATCACCAAGCGGCTCTGCGAACTGCTCGGCGGCGACGTGAAGGTGAGTTCCCAAGAGGGCCGCGGCAGCCGCTTCACCATCACCTTGCCGCTGCGCGCCGCCGACACCTGGAACGCCGTGGAGGGCCCCGCGCCGGAGGTTTCCGGGCCCGACGAGGCGGCCACCATCCTCTTGATCGACGACGACCCGCAGGTGCACGACCTGCTAGGCCAGATGCTGGGCCGCGAGGGCTACCGGGTCGAGCACGCCACCAGCGGCCCCGACGCCCTGACCATGGTC
>DATCFQ010000659.1:0-4493 GCA_036509495.1 Caulobacteraceae bacterium | reverse complement strand
CCCTCGATTAAGCATGGCGGGGGCTCTTTAGGGCGATCCGTTGCGGGCGGCTCCCTGGGGGCGGGAGCGGCCTTTCAATCACGGCCCAGCGGAGGCGGGGAGTTCTCATGACGTTGAAAGTTTATGCGCCACAGGCCAAGGAACTGAAGCCGAGGATCGTTGTCTTCGGGGTCGGCGGCGCTGGCGGCAACGCGGTCAACAACATGATCGATTCCGGCCTTGAGGGGGTCGAGTTCGTGGTCGCCAACACCGACTCCCAGCAGCTGGCCTTTTCCAAGACCGACCAGCGAATCCAGCTTGGCGTCAGCGTAACCCAGGGCCTGGGCGCCGGCGCCCATCCGGAAGTCGGCATGTCGGCGGCCGAGGAATCGGCCCCGGAGATCGGCGAGCGCCTGGACGGGGCGCACATGGTGTTCATCACCGCCGGCATGGGCGGCGGCACCGGCACCGGCGCCGGGCCGATCATCGCCAAGTGCGCGCGCGAGCGTGGCATCCTCACCGTCGGGGTGGTCACCAAGCCCTTCCACTTCGAGGGCCGCCACCGCATGCGCCTGGCCGAGGCCGGCATCGCCGAGCTGCAGCGCTATGTCGACACCCTGATCGTCATTCCCAACCAGAACCTTTTCCGTGTCGCCAATGAGCGCACCACCTTCGCCGAGGCCTTCGGCATGGCCGACCAGGTGCTGCATTCGGGCGTGCGCTCGATCACCGACCTGATGGTCCTGCCCGGCCTGATCAACCTCGATTTCGCCGACGTCCGCACGGTGATGACCGAGATGGGCAAGGCGATGATGGGCACCGGCGAGGCTTCGGGCGAAGATCGCGCCCTGATGGCCGCCCAGAACGCCATTCAGAATCCGCTGCTCGACGAGGTGTCGCTGAAGGGCGCCAAGGCCGTGCTGGTCAACGTCACCGGCGGCCCGGACATGACGCTGCTGGAGGTCGACGAGGCCTGCAACGCCATCTCCTCGGAGGTCGACCCGGACGCCAACACCATCTTCGGCGCTGCCTTCGACGACAGCCTGGAGGGCAAGATCCGCGTGTCGGTGGTGGCCACCGGCATGGACGGGGCCTCGATCTCGGCCATCGAAGCCAGGCCGGTGCGCATGACCGCCCCCGTCCGCCCCGCCGAGGCGCCCGCCCAGGTCGAGGCGGCCCAGGACCATCCGGAACTCGAGCACGAGCCCGAGATGCAGCCGATCGCCGCCTCTGTCGCGGCGCCGCAAGCCGCCGACCCGGTGCTGAAGATCGTCGACGCGGACATCGAAGAGTTCGAGGCCGAGGCCCGTGAGCCGCAGTTCGAACTGACCCCGGCCCCGGCCGCGGCGATCGCCCGCGCGTCGCGCGAGACCCAGGACGAATCCCTGGTCATTCCGCCCCGGCGCCAGCAGCAACCGCAGAAGGCCGGCTGGCTCAGCATGTTCGGCGGACGCCGGCCCGAGCCCGTGGTCGACGAAACCCCGATCCCGCAGTTTCGCAATGTCCACGCCGCGACCGCCGCCAAGAGCATGAGTTCGGCCCAGCTGGTCGAAGAGGACGAGCCCGAGGACGATCTGGAGATGCCGTCGTTCCTGCGGCGCCTGGCCAACTGATTAATGCTCCCCCGCTGGGGGAGCTGTCGGCGAAGCCGACTGAGGGGGTGCTGCTCTGCCTCGAAACACGGCGAAACAGCACTTGTGTTGTTCAGCTGCGGCGCGGCGCCTAGACGGTGAGGATTAGCGTCAGCGAGTCCGCCGTGAGCCCGAGCCAGAGCGCCCCCTCAACCGTGCAGCACACCCTCGCCGGTCCAGCCGTGTTCGCCGGAGTGGGGCTGCACTCCGGCGCGCGGGTCCGCGCCGCCATGCTGCCGGCGCCGGCCGACTCCGGCATCGTGTTCCTGAGGACCGACGTGACGGAGGACGGCCGTGTGGTGGCCCACGCCGACCATGTCGCCAGCACCCGCCTCAGTACGGTTCTCGGCAACGCCTCGGGCGTCACCGTCGCCACCGTCGAGCATCTGATGGCCGCGCTCTGGGCGCTGGGCGTCGATAACGCCATAGTCGAGCTGGATGGCCCCGAGGCGCCGATCATGGACGGCTCGTCCGCGCCGTTCGTGAACCTGATCGACCGCACCGGCCGCCGCAGCCAGGACATCCTGCGCCAAGCGATCGAGGTGCTGCAGCCGGTCGAGGTGATCGACGGCGACCGCCGCGCCGCCCTGATGCCCGCTTCACGCTTCGAGGTGGCGGTCGAGATCGCCTTCGATTCTGCCGCCATCGGCCGACAGAGCCTCGACATGGCCGTCGATGAGGCGGCCTTCCGCGCGGAACTGGCCGATTGTCGCACCTTCGGCTTCCTGCACGAGGTCGAGGCGCTGCGCCGTGCGGGCCTGGCCCAGGGCGGTTCGCTCAAGAACGCCGTCGTCGTCGACGGCGACGCCCTGCTCAATCCCGAGGGGCTGCGCCGCCCAGACGAGTTCGTCCGGCACAAGGCGGTCGACGCCATCGGCGATCTGGCCACCCTCGGCCGGCCGCTGATCGGGCGCTACGAGGGCCGCTACGCCGGCCACGCCATGAACAACGCCCTGGTGCGCGCGCTCCTGGCCCGACCCGAAACCTTCCGGCTGCGCCCGCCGGCGATGGCCTTGGCCGAGGCCGTCTGAACGGCGCGGCGGCGGGGCGCATTGCCTGCGATTGCGCCTCGTGTAAGAACAGCCGCGGCCTAGGGCTTAGCCCGCCGGGGGGCGCGCAGACCGAGGGATGTTCGTGATTTCGAAGCTTAGCGCACGTGCTCCGATGCTTATGCTCCTGCTCGCCGCAGCGGTCGGCGTCACCGGCTGCGCCGGCCTGAAGAAGAAGCACAAGACCGACCTGTCCTACGTCGAGCGTCCGGTGGACATCCTGTATGCGACCGGCGCCGCCAGGCTGGACCGCAGGCAGTGGCCCGAGGCGGTCGACTACTTCCGCGAGGTGGAGCGCCAGCATCCCTATTCGGAGTGGGCCCGCCGCGCGATCCTGATGAGCGCCTACGCCCACTACGAGGGCGGCGACTACAGCGAGGCCATCGGCGACGCCGACCGCTTCATCTCGCTCTATCCCGGCAATTCCTCGGCCTCCTACGCCTACTATCTGAAGGGCGTCTGCTATTTCGAGCAGATCATCGACGTCGGCCGCGACCAGGCCGCGACCGAGCAGGCCCTGGTCTCGCTCCGCGACGTCGTCCGGCGTTTCCCGCGCACCCAATATTCCGCCGACGCCCGGTTGAAGATCGACATGGTCAACGACCAGCTGGCCGGCAAGGAAATGACCATCGGCCGCTTCTATCAGCAGTCCAGCGAGCCGGTGGCCGCCATGAGCCGCTTCAAGGACGTGATCGACCGCTATCAGACCACCTCGCACACCCCCGAGGCGCTCTACCGGCTGGTGGCGCTGGACCTGACGCTCGGCCTCAGCGAGGACGCCAAGCGCAACGCCGCCGTGCTCGGCTCCAACTTCCCCGGCGACCGCTGGTACGCCGACGCCTACAGGCTGATGGTCAGCAAGGGCCTGCGCCCCGCCGAGGCCCCCAAGACCGGCCGCAGCCTGCCCGAGAAGCTCCACATCGGCTGATCGCGCTCCGGCGCAGTTGAGGCCGGCGAGATTCCCATCCATCTTCGACCCATGCTGATCGGCCTGGGCATCCGCGACGTGGTGTTGATCGACGCCCTGGACCTGTCCATCGGGCCGGGCCTCACCGCGCTCACCGGCGAGACCGGCGGCGGCAAGTCGATCATCCTGGACGCCCTGGGGCTGGCCACCGGCGCGCGGGCCGAGGCGGGGCTGGTGCGCCAGGGCCGCAGCCAGGCCTCCGCCGCCGCCATCTTCGCGCCCGCGCCGGGCCACCCGGCCTGGGCCTATCTCGAGGAGAAGGGCCTGGCCTTCGAGCGCGACGAGGACCTGGTGCTGCGCCGCCAGCTCTCCGCCGACGGCCGTTCGCGCGCCTTCGTCAACGACCAGCCGACCAGCGTCGGGGTGCTGCGCGACCTCGGCGCCATGCTGCTCGAGGTGCACGGCCAGCACGAGACCGTGGGCCTGCTCGACGCCCGCACCCACCGGCCATTGCTCGACGCCTTCGGCGGCCTGGGGCCGGAGACCGCCGCCGTGGCCGAGGGCTGGCGCGCCTGGCGCGAGGCGGCCGCCCGCGCCGACGCCCTGCGCGCCCAGGCCCTGCACGCCGCCGCCGAGACCGAGGAGCTGAGTCTGCGGCTGCAAGAGCTCGAACGGCTGGAGCCGCGCGAGGGCGAGGAGACCGCCCTGGCCGAGACCCGGGCGCTGCTGGGGTCGGCGGAGAAGGCCCTGGCGGACATCTCCGCCGCCCGCGACGCCATGGGCGGAGGCCTGCCCGCCCGGCTCGGCCAGGCCCTACGCGCGCTGGAGCGGGCCCGCGAGCGCACCCGCCAGGCGGGCGCCAGCCATGAGCACGCCGCCAGCCGGCGCATCCAGGCCGCGGTCGAGGCCGCCGAGCGGGCTCTGGGC
>DATCFQ010000658.1:0-3421 GCA_036509495.1 Caulobacteraceae bacterium | reverse complement strand
CATGGGCGACTATTTCAAGCACTGGCTGTCGATGGCCGAGCGCACCGACCCGGCCAAGCTGCCCCGCATCTATTTCGTCAACTGGTTCCGCAAGGACGCCCGCGGCAAGTTCCTCTGGCCGGGCTTCGGCGACAATTCGCGCGTGCTGAAGTGGATCGTCGAGCGGATCGAGGGCCGCGCCGGCGCGGTGGACACCCCGATCGGCCGCATCCCGGACCGGGCTTCGCTCGACACCGCGGGCCTGGACCTCACCGACGAGCAGCTCGACCTGTTGCTGAGGGTCGATCCGGAGGTCTGGAAGCAGGAGGCCGCCCTGATCGCGCCCGACTACGCCAGGTTCGGCGACCGGATGCCCGAGGCCCTGTGGGCCCAGCACCGCGCCCTGCTCGAGCGGCTGGAGCGGGCCTCGGCCAAGCTGGTTGCGGCCGAATAACACCCGCGACATCTCTGAGCGCTTGATCGAAGGGCTCTATCTATTCCATGTGTCCAATCGATTGGACGCGCCTTGGCCGGGGGCCGAGACTGCGCGCCAAAAGGCTTTCCTGACGAGGAGACTCCCAAATGGACCTTTCGAGCAGCAAGACCCTGGATAATCTGAAGGCCGCCTTCGCCGGCGAGAGCCAGGCCAACCGCCGCTATCTCTACTTCGCCCAGAAGGCCGACGTGGAAGGCTACAACGACGTGGCCACCGTGTTCCGCTCCACCGCCGAGGGCGAGACGGGCCACGCCCACGGCCACCTGGATTTCATGGACGTCGATCCGGCCACCGGCCTGAAGATCGGTGAGACCGGGCTGAACCTGAAGGCCGCCATCGCCGGCGAGACCCACGAGTACACCGACATGTACCCGGGCATGGCGCGCACCGCCCGCGACGAGGGCTTCGACGAGATCGCCGACTGGTTCGAGACCCTGGCCAAGGCCGAGAAGTCCCACGCCGGCCGCTTCCAGAAGGCGCTGGATACGCTGGGCGCCTAGGCGGAGCGGCGAGCCCCCTCCGTCCCGCTGCGCGGGCGCCTCCCCCAAAGGGGAGGATCCAAGGTTTGCGCTGAACGAGATCTTCCCCCTCCGGGGGAAGTCCCCGCGAAGCGGGGGATGGGGGCTTCAGCCCCGGAGCCTCTGATGACCGAGAACACCACTGGCGAAGGCAGCCTCGAAGCGCCGACCCGCCATCCGATCGCGTGGCGGGAGGAGGCCTTCTACGACCTCGCCGCCGTCGATGCGGAGTCCGAGCGGGTGTTCGACATCTGCCACACCTGCCGGCGCTGCTTCAATCTGTGCGACAGCTTCCCGCGCCTGTTCGACCTGATCGACGAGGGGCCGACCGGCGAGGTCGATGGGGTGGCCAAGGCCGACTACGGCAAGGTCGAGCAAGCCTGCACGCTTTGCGACATGTGCTTCATGACCAAGTGCCCCTATGTGCCGCCGCACCCCTTCAACGTGGACTTCCCACACCTGATGCTGCGCCGCCGGGCGGCGGAGCGGAAAAAGCACGGCGGCGAATTCGTCCGCGAGCAGCTGGGCGAGACCGACCGCAACGGCAAGCTGGCCCAGCCGATCGCCGGCCTCGCCAACTGGGCCAGCGCCCGCGGCAACGCCCTGACCCGACCGGCGATGGAGGCGGTGCTCGGCATCGACCGGGACGCCATCCTGCCGGAGTATCGCTCGAAGACCGCGCTGGACCTCTGCCGCACGCCGCCGCCGGCCAATCCCGAGGGCCCCGCCTTCGGCCAGCGCAAGGCGGTGGTCTATGCCACCTGTTTCGTCGACTACAACGTCCCCCAGACCGCGGTGGACGCCCTGAAGGTGCTGGCCCTGCAGGGGGTCCAGACCCGGCTGGTATATCCGGTCTGCTGCGGCATGCCCCAGCTAGAGGCCGGCGACCTCGCCGAGGTGGCGAGGCGCGCCGAGACCGTCTCGGCCGAACTCGGGGCCTGGATCGACGACGGCTATGACGTCATCGCCCTCACCGCCAGCTGCGGCCTGATGATGAAGTTCGAATGGCCGCTGATCTTGCCCGAAAGCGAGGCGGTGAAGCGGCTTTCGTCGGCGACCCGCGACATCTCGGAATACGTCGTCGAGCTCGCCAAGGCCCACGGCCTGACCCCAGGACTGACGCCGGTGCAGGGCGGGGTGGTGATCCACCACGCCTGCCACGCCCGGGCCCAGAACATGGGGGCCAAGTCGGCCGAGCTGCTCAGGCTGATCCCCGGGACCAAGGTCGACCTGGTCGAGCGCTGCTCGGGCCACGGCGGCACCTTCGGGGTGATGAAGCAGACCCACGGCGTGGCCATGAAGGTCGGCAAGCCTGCGGCCCGCCAGGTGGCGCGCACCGAGGACCAGACTCTGTGCTCGGACTGCCCCCTGGCCTGCAAGCACCTCGGCCAGCTGCTGGAAGCCGAGCTGCCAGAAGCCGCCCAGCCTGCGAGAGGGCATCCGATCGAAGTCTTCGCCAGAGCTTACGGCCTCTAGACATGTCAGCCGCAGAACACCGCGTCACCCTCGAGGACATCATCCCGGACGCGGCGTTCGCCGCCCAGCGCGAGGATCGGCGCGCGGCCTTGTTGCCCACCAAGCGGCTGCGGCGGATCGCGCTCGGCCCCTATTGCACGGTGCTGTTCGAGAGCTTCGACACCATGCTGTTCCAGATCCAGGAGATGCTGCTGGTCGAGAAGGGCGGCGAGGCCCAGATCGCCGACGAGCTGGACGCCTACAATCCGATGATCCCCCAGGGCTCGGAGCTCACCGCCACGGTGCTGTTCGAAATCGAGGACGAGGTCCGCCGCGACCTGATCCTGCGCCGGCTGGGCGGGGTGGAAGACCATTTCTTCCTGCAGGTGGGGGCCGAGCGGGCCGTGGCCGTGCAGGAGGGCGACGTCGAGCGCACCCGCGAGGACGGCAAGACCTCCGCGGTCCACTTCCTGCATTTTCCCCTGACTGGGCCCCAGAAGGCGGCTTTCCGCGACTCAGCCGTCCAGGTCATGGTTGGCTGCGACCACGAACTCTACGCTCATCTGGCCATGCTGGGGCCCTCCACGCGGAGCGAGCTGGCCCGGGATTTCGACTAGGGCGCCCTGAATCCACTTGCATGCCCGAAGGCCGCCGATCATCTCCCCGCCACCCCGACCTCGCGCCGGGGACGCCTGAAGGCTGCTATTTCCCCAGCTTCGCCGCCTCGGTGATCTCACGCCGGCGCGCTTCGAACGCCAGTCGGGCGTCCGGGACGTCCTGGCCCTCGGGGAACAGGCCGAGGATCTCGCCGAAGATCTCGCCGACCTCGGCTTTGAATTCACCGTGCGGGAGGATGTAGGGGTCGTTGCGGCGAATGCCTTCCAGCACCGAGGCTCCGAGTTCGAGCGGGTCCATGGCGCCGGACATGTCGTTGAACAGGGCGCCCTCCTCCACCGCCCCGGCGTCCGGATCG
>DATCFQ010000657.1:0-4219 GCA_036509495.1 Caulobacteraceae bacterium | reverse complement strand
CCGGCCCGGCCATGGACGTATTGCTATACGTGTAGGAACCGGAAAACGCCGAAGAAACTCACCATCACCGTCGATGCCGACGTCTATGACGGCCTGCAGGCCCGTGTGTCTGAGCGGTACGGTGTACTGTCATAAGCCTATGCGGAAGTCCTATTCGGAACTAGGGTTCCGGAGAGGGCGAAGTGCGCCTTCGGCGATGGCCTGCGGCAGGTCGAAGGCGTATCGGCCGAGGAAGTTGATGTGCTTGAAGAGCAGCGGGGAGACCCTGGCGATGTCGGTTTCGCTAATGTCCCAGCCTTCTCGGGTCAATTGGTCGATTGCGGCCTGGATATAGGTGGAGTTCCACAGCGCGATGGCGTTGAGCGTCAGGCCGAGAGCACCGAGCTGCTCTTCCTGTTCCTGGCGGTAGGCTTTCCTGATTTCTCCACGGTCGCCGTGGCAGACGCGCCGGGCCAATCGGTGCCGGAACTCCTGGCGGTTGAGCTGGGTAAGGATACAGCGACGCTTCTCCTTGCTGTCGACGTAGCCGAGCATGTGCAGGGTCTTGATGATGCGGCCGAGCTCGGCGAGGGCGCGGGCCAAGGTGGTGGGTCGGTCCTTCACCTGCAGCACGCGCATGATGGCGCCGGCGTGGATGCGACCGAGCTTGAGCGACCCCGCCAGGCGCAGCAGATCCTCCCAGTTCCGCTTGATCAGCTCGATGTCGATGCGATTGCGTGCCAGGCCGTCGAGCGGGCCATAGTTGGCGGTACGGTCGACACGCCAGAATCGGGCGTCGCCAATATCGGCCAGCCTGGGGCTGAACTGATAGCCGAGCAGCCAGAACAGCCCGAATACGGTGTCGGAATAGGCGGCGGTGTCCGTCATGATCTCGGCGGGCTCGAGATCGGTTTCCTGGTCGAGCAGCAGCCCCAAGATGAGCAGGCTGTCGCGCAGGGTGCCGGGAACGACGACGGCGTTCAACCCGGTGAACTGGTCGGAGACGAGGTTGTAGTAGGTGATGCCGCGCCCGGCGCCGAAGTATTTCGGGTTGGGTCCGGCGTGGATGGCACTGCTGGGCGCCACGAAGCGGATGCCGTCGGCCGAGGCGACCTCGCCGCTGCCCCAGATGTGGGCGATCGGCAGCGCGTTCTGCGCCGCCACAACCCGGGCATTCGCGGCGGCGATGGTGTCCGGCCGGATGAAGTTCTGGCTGACCCAGGACAGCCGGTTTCGGCTGAGCGCCGGCTGGTCAGTGCGGACCAGAGGCTCGAAGCCGATGTTGCAGGCCTGCGCGACCAGCCCGCCGCACAGGCTGGTGGTGAAGTCCTCGACGCGGGCATGACGCTCGCTGACATGGGTGAAGGCGTCGGCAAAGCCGGAGCGCGCGGCGGCTTCCAGCATGACGTCCGGCAGGTCGATCTTCGGTATCCGCGCCGCAATGGCCGATTGGAGAGCAATCAGGCTGGGCGGGCGCTCGAGCTTATCGAGCGGTGTCAGCACCAGCTCGTCCCGGCCATTGCGGCGTTCGATCCGGGCCGCTTGGTTGTTGGGCAGGTTGGCCGCAACCTGGCGCCATGCACGGTCCAGCCTGGCGGTAAGATTGCCCATTTCCGTTTCGGCATCCGGCGAGCGGTCGAGCGCCCGGCAAACGGTCAGTCGGGCCGCGTTCCAGGCTTCGCCACTCAGCAGGCCCTGTCTCGGGTCGGCATAGCGAATGCCAGCAGGGACGAATACGTCGCGCCGCTTCAGTCCGGCGCGAAAGGCTTCCAGGGCGGCGAAGACATAGGCGCGGTTATCAATGACCCGGCCAGCACCATCCAAGGCATGGCGCCGCCAGGCCGTAGGCAGAAAGCCGGTTGGCGCCTCGCCCATGCGGGTGCGGGTCCAGTCACCCGCGCCCCGCAGGTAATCCAGCGCCGCGATCACGGGCTGACCTGCAGGCGTCGCGTTGAGCATGGTCCGCTTCAACAGGGCGGAGAACAGCGTTCGGACCCGTCGCCAATGCGGCCGCAATTCCTGGTAGCGCCGGTCGTCGGGCTTGGTGACCAAGCTATCGATGCAGGCCATGGCGGTCTTGATGTCCGTCCGGGCGATCTGCTCGAACAAGGCGCTCTTCCACTCGCCGACCGGCAGTACGGCATCCTCGTCGGCCACAACATGCTGGCCGACGTCGCGCAGCATGATGGCGGCAGCATCGAGGTCGCGCAGCGAGCGCAGCCTGGATTTGCGGTGCGCCTCCTCTGCCTGGGTGAGGATGTCGGCCGTCAAGGCATCGAACAGCTCGACCGCGTCGTCGAGCGCCGTGGACTCCAGGGTCTGGAACAGGGCAGCGAGCGTGGCGGTGCGCCGCGGCTCTTGCAGCGCCGCCAGATTGGCTGGCTTGATGGTGCGCGCACTGCGCGCCAGGCGTTCGAGCGGGGCAGACGGCAAATCCGCAGGCCGGGTCAGGCCCAGGCCATGGCCGCGGATGGTATCGATCCGCTCCAGATGCCGCAGCAACTCCGTGGGCGAGCGGCGTTTCGGGGCGGCGCGCAAATCTTCCAGCGTCGCGAGCGCCTCGTCATCGGAGGCGACCAGGGCGACGAGCTTCGCACGCTGCTCGGCAGTCAGGGTCTGTGTCAGGCGTTGCCAGAGCCGCAGGGTGGCGCGATGGCGCACGCGGCGGATCAAGCGCTCCAGCGTGGAAATACCGGGCAGCAACACCTTGTGCGCCAGCAGCCATGTGGTGGCCCGGTCGAACAACAGCCCCGGCCGGTCGTCTCCAGTCCAGCACAGCACGTAGAGCCACCGCGTCAGCCGGAAGCCGGCGCCAGGGTCCTCTTCCAGGTCGCGGAACCCGTAGTGGTCGCGGATGGTTGCGGCATGACGCCAGCGCTGCCGGCCATCGCGGTAGGCCTCCAAGCCCGTCGCCGGACTCTCGCCCAGTTGGTGCGCTATGGCGGTGATCACTGCGGGCGGCGTCTGGGCCGGGTCGTCGATAAAGGCGCCGAGAAAGCGTGCTGTCCCGAGCTGAACGGCAAAGCCGAGTCGGTTATGAGCGCCGCGCATTCCGCCAACCATTTCGCGATCGGCCGCATCCAGGTGGAAGTGACGGGCCAGCTGCTCCTCGTTGGGGTCGCCAGTGTAGCGGCCGTACCGGGCACGCTGTTCGTCGGACAGGAAACGGCTCGGCATGGCGTGCGTAACTCCGGACTTTCGCATGGGTCCGGATGCGGACCAAAGATCAGGCACTTACATGCTGCAAAAGTCCCATGCGGAATAGGGCAATTATGCGATAAATTTCGCACACATACCGAGCACCGGGCATGAAGCTCGGCTATGCCCGCGTCTCGACCGAGGATCAGCGCCTGGATCTGCAGCGCGCCCGGCTGAAGGAAGCCGGCTGTGGCAAGCTGTTCGAAGAGAAAATCTCCGGCGCCTCCCGGCAACGGCCCGCACTGGAGCGACTGCTCCAGGAACTGCGCGCCGATGATGTCCTGGTCGTTAGCCGCCTCGACCGGCTCGCGCGCTCGACTGCTGAGTTGCTGCGCATCGCTGAAGTCATTCGAGAGAAGGACGCAGGATTACAGTCACTTGAGGAGCCCTGGGCCGACACCACGACACCAGCCGGGCGCATGGTCCTGACCATGTTCGCCGGCGTAGCTGAGTTCGAACGGGCCCTCATCCGGCATCGGACTGATGAAGGACGTCAGGCCGCGAAGCGTCGTGGAGTGTTGTTCGGGCGGCCGCAGAAGCTACGCCCCGATCAAAAGGCGCTCGCCCTCTCCCTGGTCCGCGAAGGCAGGTCGATTAGCGAGGTCGCCAGAACCTTCAACGTCCACCCAGCAACCATCCATCGCTGCCTAAACGAGCCTCAGGCCACTGAACCCGCCTTATGACAGTACACCGTACCGCTCAGACGCACGGGCCATGACGTCAGCTTTGAGAGCGCCTTTGACGACTTCCTGAACCGGGTAACCCAGCACCCGATACCCGGACGCGATACGCCGGTGTCACTCAGGTCTCAATGGTTCAGTGCAAAAAGTGTCCTGTAGCCGCCGGGGGTCTCCGTTTCAGCTTGGATGTTCCCGGTTCACCCCGCCTACCGTGCTATCCTGCCCGTTCTATGGCGTCACCCCATGTTCGCCGGCGTAGCTGAGTTCGAACGGGCCCTCATCCGGCATCGGACTGATGAAGGACGTCAGGCCGCGAAGCGTCGTGGAGTGTTGTTCGGGCGGCCGCAGAAGCTACGCCCCGA
>DATCFQ010000656.1:0-2020 GCA_036509495.1 Caulobacteraceae bacterium | reverse complement strand
GAGAGCCATGACCCGAAGATAGGCGCTCTCGGATGCAGCGTCCGCCCGGTTCTTGCGTCCGGGTCCGGGTCACGGCGCCGGATGGCGCTCGGCCCGCGCAGAGCGGATCGCCGCCTCGACCACCTCGGCAAGATCCTCCCGCGCCTTATGGCCCAGCCCCTGGCCGATCTTCAGGCGCTTGCCCGACAGGCTCAGCCGCACCTGCGCGCCATAGCGCTCGGAGCGCTCCAGGCTCACGCCGGTGAAGGCGGTCGGCGAGGTCCAGATCGTCCGGATGCGTCCGCCGAACTCCCGCAGCACCTGCACCTGGTCGGCGGTGATCACCACCCGTTCGCGCGTGGCGGCGCGCCGATAGCTGACCCGGAAGGCGATCCAGACTCCCACGACGTCCAGTCCCAGGAAGATCGGCGCCGGCCAGGCGCCCATTGCGAGGAAGAGGGTCCCGACGATCAGATTGATCAGGATCATGACCCCGAGCAGCACCTTGAATCCTGTCATCGGCAGCGACCGCTCGGGGCTGATCAGCCGGTCCAGATGGATGCGGGCGGCGGGGGCGGCGTCCATGCCGCGAGCATAGGCCGGCGTGCGGGGCGGGCGAAGCGGCCCGCTTGGCGCGGCCGGCGCGCCGTCGCATGGTCCGGCCATGGCCCAGCCCCGACTCGCGCCCCCCCGCGTCACGCCCAGGGAGCGGCAGCGCACCCTGACCCTGTTCGAGCGGTTCGAGGCCGGCGCGGCGCACCCCAAGACCGAGCTCGTCTACCACAGTCCCTTCACCCTCTTGGTGTCGGTGGTGCTGTCGGCCCAGGCCACCGACAAGTCGGTGAACAAGGCGACCGGAGCCCTGTTCAGGACCGCCGATGCGCCCGCCAAGATCGCCGCGCTCGGCGAGGAGGGTCTGATCCCCTTCATCAGGACCATCGGCCTCTATCGCACCAAGGCCAAGAACGTGGTCGCCCTCTCGCGCATCCTGCTGGAGCGCTATGGCGGCGAGGTCCCGCTGGAGCGCGAGGCGCTGCAGGGCCTGCCGGGAGTCGGCCGCAAGACCGCCAGCGTGGTGCTGAACGAGCTCGACATCGAGCCGGCCATTGCGGTGGACACCCACGTGTTCCGCGTCTCGCACCGGCTGGGGCTCTCCAAAGCCACGACGCCGGACAAGGTCGAGGCGGAGCTGATGGCCAAGATCCCCGCGCGCTATCTCACCCGCGCGCACCACTGGCTGATCCTGCACGGCCGCTATGTCTGCGTGGCGCGGCGGCCGAAATGCGAGATCTGCATCGTCGCGGACCTCTGTCCTTCGCGCGAGCTGTTCCTCGGGGCGTGAACGCCCGGCCTATCCGCGCCGGCCGCCGGCCGCCGGCCGCCGGCCCGAGGCGGCAAGAGATCTATTGCGGCGTCGGTACGTTGATCGGACCAGTCGGCTTCGGGTTGCCGAGAACCTGGCCGCTCGGCAGGGTCACGGCGTCGAACAGGCCCCCGTTCTGGCCGTCGCGCAGAGGGTTCAGGATCACCGTCACCTTGTCGCCCGGCTTCAGGGCGGTGCGCTTCCAGCCCTGGCGGACCAGATTGTTGGGGCTGTTCAGCTCCACGCTCCAGAGCTTGCCGTCCGGCCCCTGCAGTTCGATGAAGGCGTGGGGGTTGGTCCATTCGAATGACTTGACCGTGCCGGCGATGCTCACCTGCTTGGACTGGTCGAACATGGCGAAGGAATGGTGGGCGAATGCGGTCCCGCCGCTCAACACGATAACGCCGGCCAGAAACGCGCCAGCGGCGCCAATCATCTTGGGAGCGGTTTTCATGCTTGCTTCCTTAGGTCCCTCTCAGGTTACCTTACAATAGGCAAGCTCGGCCGCGTCCAGTCTAATTCGGACAGGTGAGCCGCGGCCGAGGGCCGCGAGCTTCGTGGGAGGGATCGTTGAGAACCATATCCGCCTTGGCCGTCGGCGCAGCCGCGGCCCTTGTCGCCGGCGCTTTCGCCATTCCCTCCATGGCCCAGGTCGGCCCGGTCTCGTCGACACCCCCG
>DATCFQ010000655.1:0-3887 GCA_036509495.1 Caulobacteraceae bacterium | reverse complement strand
CATGGGCGACTATTTCAAGCACTGGCTGTCGATGGCCGAGCGCACCGACCCGGCCAAGCTGCCCCGCATCTATTTCGTCAACTGGTTCCGCAAGGACGCCCGCGGCAAGTTCCTCTGGCCGGGCTTCGGCGACAATTCGCGGGTGCTGAAGTGGATCGTCGAGCGGATCGAGGGCCGCGCTGGGGCGGTGGACACCCCCATCGGCCGCATCCCGGACCGGGCTTCGCTCGACACCTCGGGGCTGAATCTCACGGACGAGCAGCTCGATCTGTTGCTGAGCGTCGATCCGGAGGTCTGGAAGGAAGAGGCCGCCCTGATCGCGCCTGACTACGCCAGGTTCGGCGATCGCATGCCGGAAGCCCTATGGGCCCAGCACCGCGCCCTGCTCGAGCGGCTGGAGCGGGCCTCGGCCAAGCTGGTCGCCGCCGAATAACGACGGCCAGGCCAACCAAGAGAAGATAGAAGCTTAGAGCGCACGCCGGACGGGCGCCTCTGAGCTCCCCATATCCACGATGACGCTGCTGGGCCAGGGATCCCAAGGCGATTTCTCGATGGGGATGTCGCCGAATTCGGGCGTCAGGAAATGAGGAGGAACGCCCTCGACATCGCAGGCTCGTTGATAGCGGCGACGATCCGTTGGAGACAAAACCAGCTTCAAGGGCCGTTTCCCCGCTCGCACGGCGGCCGACGATCCGGATCGAACCCTTCGTATGACGTCCGACACAGCTGGGGTCCGCACATTGCCGTCCGGGTCAAAGGCCGGCATTGACGATAATCGCCTTGGCGCGATGGCGGCATTGCCACCTAAGCGACACCTACGTCAGCCGGAATGCCTTTGCGATGAGGTAGGCCGCCAAAGCGCCCGCGGCCAGGGCGGCCTCACGCCAACGTAACACAGGACCTCTCGGAACCAGCATGACGCGTCTGCCTCAAAAGGGAACACTCCCGTTCGATGCTGCAAGTCGCCGACCGATGTTATGCAATGGTTGGAAAAAGACCTTGGAAGCTTAGCCTACGGCGCAACGGTCCTCGTGCCCAATGTCGACTGGCAAAGGAAGGCGGGCGCCCAAAGACAACACCCTTTCCCCCTCCCGTCTAATCCACTGAGCTTCGAAGCAACCTGCCAGATTTCCGTCCAGCCGCGCGCAAAGGTCTAGATCCACGTCCGGGCGCGCGATCCAGTGCAAGGGGGGCGTTGATTGATCCTCTCCGAAGATGAGCCATGATCGCTCCGCGGCCTTGTCGCGGCAAAGCACAATGATCATTCGGTCCTCTTCGCATGCAACTGCGGATGGGCTCGCCATGTGTCTCACGCGATTACCGGGTGGAACACATCAGGCCTCATCCAGGAAGCGAGTTCACGTGCGACGGAATGTCCAACACCCTCGGAGCGGCTGTTTGAATGTGAACGCCTGCCCCTCGCACCGGCCAACAGGCCAGGTTGCAGCTCAGGCGCAAATCGAAGCTGAACGGGCTGGGCTGGCGACGGGCCGAATTGATGGTCGTCCTCAACTCTTCCTCGCCGCCCGCCCACATCGTACCCAACAAAGCGGGGTCGGTTCGACCTAGGCCGGCGCACGAGCGCCGGCGCCGTGCGGTAGATAGCAAGCGCGACAACGTCAGACGGTTCGCCATAGGGTTACTATCGAGAAAGGCCCCTCCCCCAGATCGTCGCGGGACCAACTCCTCGCGATTTGTCGCTGGCGGTCTTGAGCAAGCTAATGACGCCCAAATCCATCGTGAGTCCGTCCGAGCGACACTTCGATGCACCTAAGCTTGTTGCTCGTGGAATGGGCGCCCGTCCTCATGTTAAGCATCAGCGACCAATGTCCGCCATCGGATCATCCTCGAGGCGAGGCAGGGGCTGCCTGCAGTTTTGTTTGGCATAAATGGAGCGTCCCGAAAGGAGGCGATTGGCGGAGCGTATGTTCGACCAAACCCAGTCCCTGAAACGGCCGAGGCGCCGGGAGTTCCCGCGCAGCTTCCTTGGCATCGGTGCGGCGCTATCGCTGTCCACCGCCGCGCTCGCCGACACGCCGCCCGAGGGTCCCCGGAGTCTTACGCCGAACGACATCGAGACTTGGATCGCGTCGCGGATTGATCCAGCGGGTTGGCGTTATCTCTACTTCGATGGCGATGGGGCCTATTTTCTCTCCCCCGACGCGCCCTGGCGCACGACCGAAGGAAATTGGCGCTTCGTCATACGGGAGGAACTCTTCCGACGCGATGCGGGCGCGCAGTCGATGATCATGCAGACCGAGGTCGATTGTGAAGGACGCAAGCTGCGCCTTCCCGGCGTTCAGGCCTTCCATCTGCATAATTTGAAGGGTGCGCCGGAGGACCGAGGTCCGATTGAGCAGTGGGTCTCTCCGGAAACCCCCGGCGAAAACGCCCATCTTGCGGAGCTTTGCAGCCTGGCGCGCGCGGCGACGGTGACGGCCGAACCAACGCCGGATCAGACGCCGCCGCCTCCAAGCCCGTCGGCGACCGACATCCAGAGTTGGGTCGAGCGCTATCTCGACTTGACCGGTTGGCGCGTCATCGAAACCGTTCCCGATGGCGTCAACCTCGCGGCCTTGTCCGGAGCCACGCGCGCACCAGACGGCGCTCTCAGAATTTGGTCACGTACGGAGTTCTTTCGGCCCGAATCCTATCCCGAAGGCGGCCCTACGTCCCGTTCGGCGCGGCAGCTCATGGAGCTCGATTGCAAGGCGGCTCGCGCTCACATCGTCCAGATCGTCGCATATGCTCTAAACAACCTGAAGGGGGCCGGCACGCCTCTGCTGACCCTATCTGATGCGCCCTGGCAGACGCCGGCGCCAGGGACCCACCAAGCGGAAGTGGTCCAAACCCTTTGTAAGCTGGCCGAAACCGAAGCCCCTCTGTCCGTCCCGCGCCACAGACGGCACAGGAGAAGCGCGGCGGCGCGTAAGTCGGGGCATGTTCAATCTGGCAAGCGGCCCTAGGGCGCGGGGCTAGCCACGGCGCGACGAACGCAGTCCCATATCCGGTAGAGATACTCGACAGCCGCCGCAGCGGCGACGAACCCTATGGACGAGCTATAGGTATAGACGATGCTGGCCAGGGTTAGCGCCAACTGACCGTGACTCCCGGGGGGAGGCGCGCCGCCGAGATAGGCTAAGGCATAGCTCTTGAGGCTGACGGTGGCGAAAACGGTGTCGGCGATCAGCCGTACGATTGTGGCGATAATCAATAACCAAGTGACGTAGTGCAGCCGTCGCCACGACAGCTGACCTGTCCGTTGGACCTGGGGGGCGGCCTGGTCATTCATTCGGCAAGCTCCGTAGCGGTCCATCAGCGATCTGCAGCCGCCGCCATAGCCGGGTCAAAACTTCCACGACCACCGCGCCTGTGATGTTGAAGACCATCGTGGGCGCCTCGTTGCGCGTGTGGTTGACAAACCGCGACAGGGTCCAGCCCGTGGCCAGGTAATGCTGGGTCGGGTGATAGAGCGCATAGGTCAACAAGACAGCGTCTGACAGCAGCCACGCGCCAATCGCAACGATGATCAGAATTGTGATGGGATGCAGGCGCGTGTCAGCCCCTCCGGCGCGATGCGCAGCGTCTCGACAATCGCGGCAACGCTAGCACCGCGCGCCGCCAGGTCAAACGCGCAAGGCGGATCCGCCACGGCGGTGCGTTCGGGTTAACGCGGATTTTGGCTTGACGCTCGGAGTGTGATTCCGTCGGCGCTCTGATTTGATGGAGCGTGATCATGGCCCTGGCGTTGGCGGATGGGTTTCCCAAGGCGCGGCTGGCGGTGCTGTTGGAGCACTTTGCCGAGCTGAACGACGATCGCGAAGCTTGGCGGGTCGCCTATCCGATCCATGAGGTGCTGCTGCTGGTGACCTGCGCCACCATCGCCT
>DATCFQ010000654.1:0-2288 GCA_036509495.1 Caulobacteraceae bacterium | reverse complement strand
GTGATCTTGAAGCGCTTCTTCGCGCCCGATTTAGTCTTGAGCTTGGGCATTTTCGGCTGCTTTTCCGGGGGGTCGGGCTCTCTACTTCAAACCCTCGCCGAAGGCAAGGCTGGCGCCCGCTCGCCGAGCGCCGCGGCGCGGCCGGCGGCGAGGGCCAGGGCGATGGCGGGGGCGACGATGATGGCTCCCATGAAGAAGGGGCCGTTGATGCTGATGTTGGAGAACACCATGGCCGCGCACCACGGACCGGTGAACCTCGCGAAGGCGCCCATGGCGTTGTTGAGTCCCATCACCTGGCCCTGGTGATCGGGATCCACCGCCCGCGACATAAGGGCCCCCGAATTGGGAAATGCGACCGAGGACGACAGGGCCATCCCGGCCATCACGGCTATCGTCGAGATGTGGCCGTCCGAGAACGGCTGAAGGGCCATGAAGATCACCGTCCCTCCCATGCCGATGGCCAGCATGCGCGCCTCTCCGAAGCGGCGTGAGAGGCTGCCGGTGATGAAGAACTGCGCGAAAGAGGAGACGATGCCGGTCACCATGAAGCACAGGCCGACATTTCTCGGCTGCCAGGCGAAGCGATGCTGAGCCCACAGCCCGAACGTGCTCTCGATTCCCGTGAAGGCCATGCCGACGAAAAAGGTCAGCAGCATCAGCCGGCTGATCACCGGGTTTGCAACCGCGAACCCGATCACCGCCCACCGGCTCGGCTGGCCCTCGATGTTGCGAAGGCGCATTCGGCTTTCCCGCACCGCCAGGGCGATCCCGAGCGCCGAACACCCCGCCAGCGCCGACGCGGCGAGCAACGGAATCCGGAAGCCCACCGGTCCCGCCGAGGGCTTGGCGAGAAGACCGCCGACCGCTGGGCCGAGGATGAAGCCGATGTTGTACGCCGCTCCCAGGCGCGACATCCTTCCCGCCCGCTCGTCCGGGGGGGTCACATCGGCGATGTAGCCCTGGACGACGGAGCCGTTGCCGGCGGCCATGCCGCCGAAAAAGCGGATGATGAAGGCGAGATAGATGTTGGGAGCGAAGGCCAGCAGACCGTAGCAGACGCAGTTGGCGGCGGTCGTGCTGATCAGGACCGGCCTCCGACCGATCCGGTCGGAGAGGCGTCCCCAGAAGGGCTCCCCCCAGAACGACCCCATGGAATAGGCCGAGAAGATCAGCGCGATCTGCCACGGCGGCGCGTGGAAGGACTCGCCGTAGAAGGGCAGGAGCGGCACGATGATGCCAAAGCCCATCATGTTGATGAACATGACCGACAGCAGGGTGTAGATGGCGGCGGCCGAACGGCCGGCCGTCTGCTGCTTCCCCTGGCCGGTCATGCGCCGGCAGATAGGGTCCGCGCCGTATCGGGGCAACCGTCAGGAGAGGGTCCTGGCTCGCCGGGCCACGCTCATCGCCATGATCATGGCCGGGGCCACGAGCAGGGCGGCGGTGGCGAACGGAGCCCCGATCGCGACCTTGGCGAAAACCGCGCCGGCATAGAGCGGTCCCCCGATCCGCGCCAGGCAGTTGCCTGACATGTTCAGTCCCAGCATCTCGCCCTGCCGATCGGCCGGCGCGGCCCGTGAAATCAGGGCCGCAATGTTGGGGAAGGTGAGGGACTGGCCGAACGAGACGGTGAAGAAGCCGACCATGGCCACCGGCCAGGTCGGCGAGACGAGCTGCACGATCATTCCGCAGCCAACGAGGGCGAGACCGAACACCAGCACCCTGGGGCCGCCGAACCTGCGGGCGAGCCATCCGGTCACGAACCCCTGGAAAACCGCGCCGCAGACCCCGGTGGCCATGAAGGCGAAGCCGATCTGCCGGGGTCCCCAGCCGAACCTCGCCTGGGTCCACAGACCGTAGGTGGCCTCGATCCCGGCGAACCCGGAGACGACGATGAAACTCATGATCAGGACCCGGCCGATGACAGGGTCCGCAAACGCTTCCGCGATCGAGCGCAGGCGCGGAACAGGCGGGGTGAGCGCATGGTGGGGGGCCCGCGTCTCGCGGACGAAGAGGACCACCCCCGCGGCCGCGACGGCCGCCAGGGCGGCGGCAGCCAGGAGAGGCAGTCGGAAGCCCACCGCGCCCTCGTGGGGCCGCGCCAGAAGGCCGCCGATCCCGGGACCGGTCACAAATCCCATGCTGAAGGCGGCGCCGAGGACGCCCATCCGGCCGGCCCGCTTATCGGCCGGGGTGACGTCCGCGAGGTAGCCCTGGATGGTGGAGATGTTGCCGCTCATCAACCCGCCGGCGAGGCGCAGCGCGCAGGCGGCGAGGATGTTCGGCGC
>DATCFQ010000653.1:0-4504 GCA_036509495.1 Caulobacteraceae bacterium | reverse complement strand
GGCGGCGCACGGGTTCAGCTTCACCGCGCCGCCGTTGGACTATTGCACCGACAACGCCGCCATGATCGCCCTGGCCGGGGCCGAACGGCTGGCGGCCGGCTTCAGCGACGGCCTGGACGCCGCCGCCCGCCCGCGCTGGCCGCTCGACGAGGCCGCCGCCGCCGCCCGCCCGACCCACGCGACGGGCCGCAAGGGGGCCAAAGCATGAGCGCCCTCCGCACCGTCGGGATCATCAACGCCGGCGCCTGGGGCACGGCCCTGGCCCAGGTCTGCGCCCTCGCCGGGCTGAAGCCGCGGCTCTGGGCGCGCCGGCCTGAAGTCGCCGCCCAGATCCAGACCCTGCGCGAGAACCCCCGTCATCTGCCAGGCGTGCGCCTGCACGACGCGATCGAGGCGACCGATGACCTGGCCTCGCTGGCCGGCTGCGACTTCGTGCTGGCGGTGGCGCCGGCCCAGCACACACGCGCGGCTCTCCTCGCCTTCGCGCCGCATGTGCGGGCGGGCCTGCCGATCGTGCTCTGCGCCAAGGGCGTGGAGCAGGGTTCGCTGAAGCTGATGACCGAGGTGCTGGCCGAGACCGTCCCGGCCGCGGCCCCGGCGGTGCTGTCGGGGCCGAGCTTCGCCGCCGAGGTGGCGCGCGGCCTGCCCACGGCCGTGACCCTCGCCTGTCCGGACGAGGCGCTGGGACTGGCTCTGCTGGAGGCCCTCGCCGCGCCGGCGTTCCGGCCCTACCTGTCCTCCGACATGGTCGGCGCCGAGGCGGCCGGGGCGGTGAAGAATGTCCTGGCCATCGGCTGCGGCATCGTCGAGGGGCGTGGGCTGGGCCGCAGCGCCCACGCCGCCCTGATCACCCGCGGCTTCGCCGAGCTGACGCGCTTCGCCGTGGCCCTGGGCGGGCGGCCCGAGACCGTCGCCGGCCTCTGCGGCTTCGGGGACCTGGTGCTGACCTGTTCGTCCAGCCAGTCGCGCAACAACAGCGTCGGCCTGGCGCTCGGCCGAGGCGAGACGCTCGACCAGGCCCTGGCCGGCAAGGTGTCGGTGGCCGAAGGCGTGGATTCGGCGCCGGCGGTGCGGGCGCTGGCGAAAAAGCTCGGCGTCGAGATGCCGATCTGCGAAGCCGTGGCCGCGATCCTCGCCGGCCGCATCGACATCGACGCGGCGATCGGGGGCCTGCTCTCGCGCCCCCTCAAGACGGAGCTCTGACATGCCCCTTTTCGTGATCAGTTGGCGCGACAAGCCGAACGCCTTCGAGACCCGCGCCGGCGCGCGCGAAGCGCACCTCGCCTTCATCGAGACCCTGGGCGACAAGGCCAAGCTCGGGGGCCCCTACCTGGACGACGAAGGCCGCATGATCGGCTCGATGATGGTCGTCGAGGCCGACGACCTGGCGCAGATCCAGGCTCTCCACGCCCGCGATCCCTACAAGCTGGCCGGGCTGTTCGAGACCTCGACCATCACGCCCTGGCGGCTGACCGTGCAGAATTTTGGAGGGGGTTCTTAACCCGCCTCGTCTAGGAATCGGGGCTCACGCCCACCGCCGGAAGCCCCATGGCCGACCCCCTGCGCGCGCTCGCCTCGATCAACGGCCGCTTCGCGCCCGCTCTCGCCCGGACCATGTTGGCCTCCCCGCGCGCCACCGCCGACGCGGCGGCCTTCGCCGCCCACGCCGAGGCGCAGGGTTTCGAGTTCACCGACCTCTGGGCCGACAACAACATCCCCTTCGTGGCCTCGGTGCTGCGCCGCTTCGCCGAGGGACGGGACAAGATCGCCTATCTCGAGATCGGGGCCTACGAGGGCCGCAACCTCGCCTTCATGGACTGGCTGCTGCCGGGCAAGCTCGAAGTCACGGTCATCGACCCCTGGTTCGACGAAACACTTAACCCGGAAGAGAAGTATCACGCGGTCGAGCCGCGCTTCCAGCGCAACACGGCCAAGCTGGGCTTCCGCAGCCTCGACACCCACAAGGGCTTTTCGACCTACGAGCTGCCCCGGATGCTGGAGGCGGGCCGAAGCTTCGACCTGATCTATGTCGACGGCACGCACACGGCGCTGGGGGTGATGATCGACCTCTGTTTCTGCGCCGCCCTGCTGAGCGTCGGCGGGCTGATGGTGCTCGACGATTACTGGCGCCAGCAAAGCGAGATCGGCGGTCCCGGCGTGAAGCAGGCGGTCGACCGCTTCCACGGCGCCTTCCGCCGCTATTTCGAACTCGAGGCCGTCTATCGCCAGGTGATCCTGCGCAAGACCGCCGACATCCCGCGCTAGAGGGCGCCCTTTCAGCGAATCTGCACCGGCGTCCTGAAGAACTGGCCGGCGGGCGCGTTCCCTTCCGCCGGCTCGCGGCCTAAAGAACCTGCGACCGGATACCGCAGCGAGGCCCCCCATGCCGCTTTCACTCAATGACACCGCCCCGGACTTCACCGCCGAGACCACGCAAGGGAAGATCCGCTTCCACGACTGGGCCGGCGACAGCTGGGTGGTGCTGTTCTCGCACCCCAAGGATTACACGCCGGTCTGCACCACCGAGCTGGGCGCAGTGGCCAGGCTGAAGCCCGAGTTCGACAAGCGGGGCGTGAAGGTGATCGGCCTCTCGGTCGACCCGGTCGACAACCATGCCGGCTGGTCCAAGGACATCGCCGAGACGCAAGGCACGGCCCCGAACTTCCCGATGATCGCCGACACCGACCTGAATGTGTCCAAACTCTACGGCATGCTGCCGGCGGACGCGCCCGGCACGTCGGAAGGCCGCACGCCAGCCGACAACGCCACGGTGCGCAACGTCTTCATCATCGGCCCCGACAAGAAGATCAAACTGGTGCTGGTCTATCCGATGGCGGTGGGGCGCAACTTCGCCGAGATCCTGCGGGCGATCGACGCCCTGCAGCTGACCGTCAAGCACAAGGTCGCCACCCCGGCCGACTGGAAGCAGGGCGATGACGTGATCATCACCACCGCGGTCAAGGACGACGAGGCCAAGACCCTGTTCGGCGACTTCAAGACCCTGAAGCCGTATCTGCGCACGACCAAGCAGCCGGCTTAGGCTCCCTCCAAACTTCAATTCACCGTCATTCGCGGGCTTGTCCCGCGAACCCATACACGCTGGAGAAGCAAGGTGATCATGGATCGGCGGGACAAGCCCGCCGATGACGGTGCTATTGGTCGCCCCCGCACACCTCACACCCCGGATCGGGCGGCAGGCCTATCGTGCGGATCTCCGCCGATAGGGCGTCGTAGATCAAGAGCCGCCCTGACAACGTCTCGCCGGCGCCGGTGATCTGCTTGATCGCCTCCAGGGCCATCATCGAGCCGATGACGCCGGCCAGGGCGCCCATCACGCCGACGGCCGAGCAGGTTTCAGCATCGGGCGGCATCTCGCCGACCAGGCAGCGGTAGCAGGGCTTGCGCTGGCCGGGCGGACGGCCGCGGGTCAGGCCGGCCTCGAACAGCGCCAGCTGCCCGGTCCAGCGGCCGATGGCGCCGGAAACCAGCGGCTTGCCCTCGGCGTAGCACGCCGCGTTGACCAGAAAACGGGTCTCGAAGCTGTCGGTGCCGTCCAGCACCAGGTGGTAGCCGCGCACCAGTTCCCTGGCATTGGCGTCGTCCAGCATCATGGGGTGCGGGTCGATGGAGACGTGGGGATTGATCGCCACCAGCCGCTCGCCGGCGGCGATGACCTTGCCGCGGCCGACGTCGGCGGTCCCGTAGAGCACCTGCCGCTGCAGGTTCGACAGGGCCACGGAGTCGGCGTCGACCAGCCCCAGCCGCCCGACCCCGGCGGCGGCCAGATAGAGGGCCGCCGGCGCGCCCAGGCCCCCGGCGCCGACGATCAGCACCTTGGCCGCCTGCAAGCGCTGCTGGCCCTGGCCGCCGATCTCGCGCAGCACCAGGTGGCGCGCATAGCGCTCGACCTCTTCGTCGGTGAAACTCATGCCCGGACCTTGGTCATGCCAGTCCCGGCGCGCAAGGGCGCGGTCTCGAGCGACCGCCCCTGCGGAGACCGCGCTAGCGGGCCGGCTTGACCGGAGCGGCGATCAGGCCTTCGCGCTGGGCGCGCTTGCGCGCCAGCTTGCGTGCGCGGCGGATGGCTTCCGCCCGCTGACGCGCCCGTTTCTCGGACGGCTTCTCATAGTGCACGTGCCGCTTCATCTCGCGGAACGAGCCCTCGCGCTGCATCTTCTTCTTCAGCGCCTTGAGGGCCTGGTCGACATTATTGTCGCGTACGAAAATCTGGACGATGGCTAGGTCCTCCTCTGAACCTTTAGGCCAAAACGGCGGTCGCGCCCGGAAGCGGGCCTCCGCGCGAGGCGCGCTGATAGCAAATACGTCTGGCGGTGTCCACGGAGTGTGGACGGGCCCGGCGCCATGGCGCGCGAAGGGACCGGGTACTATATCGAAGCCATGGCAGACTCAACCGACTGGGCCGCCGACGCCGAATCCCGCCTGCTGGATGCGGCCCTGCCGCTGGTGCCCGAACTCGGCTGGAATTCCAGGCTGGTGCGCCGCG
>DATCFQ010000652.1:0-5794 GCA_036509495.1 Caulobacteraceae bacterium | reverse complement strand
CGCTCCAGCAACATCATGTCGTCGCAGCCGCCGATGTGCGTCTCGCCGACGAAGATCTGCGGGAAGGTCGAGCGCCCCGAGCGCTGCATCATCTCCTGGCGCTTGGCCGCATCGGATCCGGCGTGGACCTCGGTGAAGTCGGCGCCCTTCTCTTCGAGCACGGACAAGGCGCGCATGCAGTAGCCGCAGCCGGGACGGGTGTAGATGGTAACGTGAGCCATGCAGGCGCCTCTAATCACACAAGCAACGGGTAGCAAGCTCATATAGAAGCCCCGCCTGTTTCTCGCACCCTGGCGATGACTGCGACGTTCACGCCCGCCGCCCCGGCCCGGATCAGGGCCTTGGCGCAGGCATCCACCGTGGCGCCGGTGGTCATGACGTCGTCGACCAGCAGAATGCGCCGGCCCTCGACGGTCTTCTTGCGGGACTGAGGGACCTGGAAGGCGCCGGCGACGGCGCGGCGGCGGCCGACCGCCGACTTGCCGGCCTGGCTGTCGCCCTTCAGCCGCACCAGCACGCCGGGGGCATAGGGCCTGCGCCAGCGGCGGGCGAGAGGCCGCGCCAGCTCGGCGGCCTGGTTGTAGCGCCGGCGCAGCAGCCGCCACGGCCGCATGGGGACCGGCACGATCAGCTCGGCCTCGGCGATCAGTTTGGCCGCCGCGCGGCTGATCCAGATCGACAACAGCCCTGCCAGCTCGGTGCGGTCGGCATGCTTGAGCTGCAGCACCAGATCGCGCGAGGCGTCGTCATAGAGGCAGGCCGCTCGCGCCCGGGAGAAGACGCGGGGCCGCGAGCTGCAGGCGGCGCAGCGCACGCCGTCGCCCAAATCGTGCTCGAACGGCGCGCCGCAGCCGTCGCAGACCGGGGCCTCGAGAAAACGGATCCGGCCCCAGGCTTCCGCCGACAGGCCCGAGGTCTGGGTGGCCGCGCCATGATCCAGCGCCCGCGGAGGCAGGATCAGGTCGAGCAGGGCCCGGCCGGAGGTGCGAATGCCGAGAGGCGGTTTCCAGAGCGCTCCCGCTGCCCCATCTTGGAGGTCCATGGCCGCCCCGCCCATCCTCTTCGACCGCCCGCTGCATCGCCGTCGCCTGGATCGCGCGGCGGAGGGGTTTTCCGCCGCCGGATTCCTGAAGACCCGCGCCGCGGAGGACGCAGCGATGCGCCTGGAAGCCATCATGCGCAGCTTCCCGCTCGCCGTCGACCTCGGCGCGCGCGACGGAAGCTTCCGGCGGGCCCTGGCCGCCAGTCCTGCCCAGGAAAAGGTCGGTCTGCTGATCGAGACCGACCTCTCGGCCTCCATGCTGGCGGGGCGCGATGGTTCGAGGGTGCAGGCGGACGAGGAGCGACTTCCTTTCGGCGAGGCCAGCCTCGACCTGGTGGTCTCGACCCTGACCCTGCATTGGACCAACGACCTTCCCGGCGCCCTGATCCAGATCCGCCGCGCCCTGAAGCCCGATGGCCTGTTCATCGGCGCGATCTTCGGCGGCGCCACCCTGACCGAGCTTCGCCAGGCGCTGATGCAGGCCGACTCCGAACTCTCCGGCGGCGCCGGCCCGCGCATCTCCCCCTTCGCCGACGTGCTGGACGCCGCGGCCCTGCTGCAGCGCGCCGGCTTCGCCCTGCCGGTGGCCGACGTCGACCGGGTGCAGGTGGGCTATGCCGACCCCATGGCGCTGATCGCCGACCTCAGGGCCATGGGCGAGACCAATGTGCTGGCCGAGCGGCGGCCGATGTCCCGGGCGGTGCTGGCGCGGGCATGCGAGGTCTATGCGGAGCGGTTCGCGCGCCCCGACGGGCGGGTGGCCGCCACCTTCGAGATCGTCACCATGACCGGCTGGGCGCCGCATCCCAGCCAGCAGCAGCCGCTGAGGCCCGGTTCGGCGAAGATGCGTCTGGCCGATGCGCTGGGGGTGAAGGAGCAGGGGGCAGGGGAGAAGGCTGGCGGGTAGAAGACCGGCGCATCGCCCGAAACGCTTAGCTCGAGCGCTTGTTCGTGCCGGACATCCACCACATTGACGCCCCCGGTCGCACTACGCGGCGGATGTCTCGCCTCGGTTCGCGCGATCCTAGCCCAAATTTCTGCATTCCTCGCCTCTTGACCCTCACGCCGCGTAAGGCCCGATAAGCCGTCCTCCCGAAGGCGAACCAAGCGTCGAGGCAGTGATGAAGCTCTATACGGTCAAGCAGGTGGCGAAGCTTTCGGGTGTCACCGTCCGCGCGCTGCATCACTACGATCAGGTGGGGCTGCTCAAGCCGGCCCAGGTCGGCGAGAACGGCTACCGCTATTATGGCCGCGAGGAGCTGCTGCGCCTGCAGCAGATCCTGTTCCACCGGGAACTCGAACTGCCGCTGGAAGCCATCGCGGACGTTCTGGACCAGCCGGGTTTCGACCGGCTGGGCGCGCTCAGGCGGCATCGCAAGACCCTGTCGCAGAAGGCCAGCCGCTATCGCCGGCTGATCCAGACCCTGGATCGGACCCTCGCCGCGCTCGAAGGAGAGACGGACATGAACGAGCAGCAACTCTACGAGGGCTTCGCGCCCGAGAAACAGGCCGAGTACGAGGCCCAGATCATCGACCGCTTCGGCGACCAGGCGCGCGCTTCGATCGAGGCCTCGAAGAAGGCCATGAAGGGCTGGTCCAAGGCCGACTGGGAGCGGACGGGCCGCGAGTACGCCGAGGTGGAGGCCGGCCTCGGCAAGGCCCTGGCCGATGGCTTGCCCGCCGATTCAGACCAGGTGCGGGCGCTGATCCGCCGGCACCACGCCTGGGTCGCGGTGATGTGGAACCGCAGGCCTTCGCGCGAGGCCTATGCGGGGCTCGGGCAGATGTACACCGACCATCCGGACTTCCATGCCCGCTACGAGGCGGTCCTGCCCGGACTGGCCGAGTATCTGGCCGGGGCGATGCGCTCTTTCGCCGAGCGGGAGCTGGCCTGAGCTAGCGCTGGGCCAGCCTCAGCACGGGGGCGTCGCCGCCGGCCGCTTCGGGCTTCCTCAGCGAGGCAGCCTTGGCGGTCGGCGCATCGCCGGCGAGGTTCTCGCCGTCGTCATGCCCGGCGGTCTTCAGCAGGCGGTCGATGCGGGACCGCTCGGCCTTGAAGGCGACCAGCTGGCGGCCGCCCAGGATGGTCCCCTGCGGGACCTTGGCGCCGATCGGATTGATCTTCTGGCCGTCGAAGATGACCTCGTAGTGCAGGTGCGGCCCGGTCGAGCGGCCGGTCGAGCCGACATAGGCCACCACCTGGCCCTGATGCACGTGCTCGCCCTCGTGCACCGCCCAGCCGGAGAGGTGGCCGTAGCCGGTCGCCCACTCGCCGTTGTGCTGGATCTGCAGCCAGCGGCCGTAGCCGCCGGCCCAGCGGGCCTCCTTCACCACCCCGTCGCCGGCGGCGAACACGGGGGTGCCGATCGGGGCGCCGAAATCGATGCCGGTGTGCATCTTGGTGAAGCCGAGGATCGGATGCATCCGCATGCCGAAGCCCGAGGTGATGTGCGCCCCGTCGAGCGGCGTGCGCAGCAGGAAGCCACGGATGTTTTTGCCGCTCTCGTCGAAGTACTGGGCCTCCGAGGCGTCCGACGCCTGGAAGCGGTAGAAGCGGGTGGTCTGCCCCTTGGCCGCGATCTCGGCATAGAGCAGGTCGCCGCCCTGGACGGTGCGGCCGCTCTCGGTGACCTGGCGGTCGAACACCAGGCGGAACTTGTCGCCGGGGTGGATGTCTCGGCTGAAGTCGAGCTTGTGGGAGAACAGCTTGACCACCTGGGCGGTCAGCTCCGGCGTGGCCCCGGCCGCCACGGCCGAGGCGTAGAGCGAATCGGCCATGCGTCCCTGCGCGACGGTGGTCTCCGTGCGGACCTTGTCCTCGGTCTGGCGAAGGCGCAGCGCCCCGTCGAAGGTGCGCGACAGGGAAATGGCGGTCGCCGGACCCGTGCGCAGCGACAGGCCGATCAGCCGCACCGGGCCACGGCGGTCCGTCGGCCGCGCCACGGCGGCCTGGAAGGCGAGGCCCGCCTTGATGTTGACGGTGTCGAAGGCCGCTCCCAGCAGATGGACGGCCTCCTGAGCCTCGGCCGGCGCCAGGCCCAGGCGAAGCAGCGACTCCTTCATCGTCTCGCCCGGCAGCACCTTCATCGCCACCTGCTCGAGCCGCGCGAAGGCCGGCTGGGGCTTGGGCCGGGTGAGGCGCCCGGTCTGCATGGCGGCCGCCGGGCGTTCAGCCTGACGTTCGCCGGCCGCGACCGGCTCGTGCACCGTCAGCCGCCAGCTCAGCGCCAGGGCCGCGAAGCCCGCCGCGCAGATCAGCAGGCGGGGGGCGTATCGGACTGGCGGATGTCGCGGATCGAATTCCTGCATCACTCCCCCGAGCCGCGATCCGGGTCCGGACCGCGGGACTGCCCCGCCTTGATCCAATTCCGGCTCCCGGCGATCGGTCCCAGCCAGATTCGTGCCTGGAGCTTTCACGCCTAGAGCAGATCCTGGACCGCCTCGGCCGGGCGGCAAAGCCGCACGCCCTTGGGGGTCTCCACGATCGGCCTTTCGACCAGGATAGGATGGACGGTCATGGCGATGAGGATCTCGTCGTCCGACGCCCCCGCGCGGGTCAGTCCTAGCTCTTCGGCCGGCGTGCCGCGAACCCGCAGAATGTCGCGGGGCCCCTTGCCCATGCGGGCCAGCAGCCCTTCGAGCTGCGCCCGCGTCCAGCCGGACTTCACATAGTCGTGGACGGTCGGCTGGTGGCCGCTCTGGCGGATCATCTCCAGCGTGTTGCGGGAGGTCCCGCAGTTGGGGTTGTGGTGGATCACCACGGGAAATTCGTTAGTCATGACAAAGCCTTTGGCCGAGGCGGGCCCGCAAGGCAAGCCAACCGGATGATCACCAGCGGTATCGCGTGGCGCCCAGCACCACGGTCGAACCGGAGTTATCCCAGGCCATGGCGTCCGCCGGCAGAGTCTGCAGCGGCGGGGCGTCGCTCGGCCAGCCGTCGATCACCTCGGCATAGCGGATCTTGAAGGTGGTCCCCGTCGGCGAGGTGAAGAAGATGGTCATCGCCTGCTTGGGCGCGTGCCAGCGGACGATGGTCCAGACGTTCGGCGCCACGGCAGTCACCCCCTGCAGGCCGTTGATGGTCATGCCGGTGACCGGGCCCGAAGAGCTCATCTCCAGATAGACGTCGCGGGGCATGCCGCCTGGCGTCATCTTCAGCGTCACCGTCTGGTGCTTGCGAATTTCCAGGATGTCGAAGCGCGGCGCCGAGACCGGCCAGCCGGGACCGACGAAGGCCTGCTGCGCGAACGGCGGCAGCGGCAAGAGCCGGATCGGCGCGCCGTCGGCTTCGAGGATCGACTTGGTCCAGGGCTCCAGCTCGGGCAGCGGGCTGGCGCGCAGGAAGCGGCCGCGATCGATCTCGTTCACATAGACCACCTCGATCGGCCGCGGGTGGCGCGGGGTCCAAGAGGGGAACAGGCGCAGATAGAGGTCCAGGAATACCAGTCCCAGCAGGGCGAAGGCGCAGATGGCCAGGGCCGGGCGGTCCTCGCGGGCCGGCCACAGCAGGGGGAACAGCAGCACGCCGGCGATGGCCGCGGGCGCCGCGAGGGCTTCGGGGATCTGTGCGCCGACCGCCAGGGCGATAGGATGGGCGAGGTAGATCAGCTGCGCCACGGCCGGCGCGGCCAGGGCGGCTGCGAAGACGGTGGCCGTCGGCCTTAGCCGCGCGCCGTCCCAGCGGTCGGCGAGGCCGTAGGCGATGATCCCGGCGATCGCTAGCGGCCAAGCGACAATGAAGCCGGCCAGCGG
>DATCFQ010000651.1:0-5324 GCA_036509495.1 Caulobacteraceae bacterium | reverse complement strand
CAGGGCCCGCGCCCGCCGCCGGTCGGCCAGCCGCACCTCGGCCCAGGCTTCGACATAGGTCTCGGTCGGCTGCTCACGCTCGAGCAGATAGGCCTGCACCGCTGGCCAATCCTCGGCCGCGATGCGGAAGGCGATGCCGCGCACCGAGCCGCCGGGCGCGAGGCCCAGCACCAGCCCCGGCGCTTCCGGCACGCCGCGGTGGTGCACCGAATAGATGCAGAAGGCCCGCCGCCGGCCGTGCAGCACCGCCCTCTGGCGCTCGGCATGGGGAAACCCCGGCCGCCACATCAAGGAGCCGTAGCCGAACACCCATCTGTCGCGCGCGCCATCGGCGGAACCGGACATCCCTACCCTTTGTGGCGCCCCAGCCGGCCCGGCAAGTCCCACGGCTTGTGGATCGTAGCAAACGGATGCCCCCATCCGTTTGTGGTCCGATCCACAAGGATTCAAAGACTTTGTGGCGCGAAACGCCAACGGGCCTCACGCGAGGGCCGCTGGCGTTTCGCACCACGGGTCGGCGGCGGGTTGCACGGCGACGCTCAATGACTATGGTCCGGCGCTTGCTTCCCCGGGGGGTTTCATGGACGATCCGCGGCCATCCCTGTCTGGCGTGCGCGCGCGCATCGACCAGGTCGATTCCGCGCTGCTGGCGCTGGTGGAAGAACGGGCGGGGCTCGCCAAGGACGTGGTCGCCGCCAAGGCCGCCGAGGCCTCCGGTCCGCCCAGCTTCGGCCTGCGCCCGGCGCGCGAGGCGCAGGTGCTGCGAGGCCTGCTGGCCAAGTTGCACGCGGCCTCCGACGCCTCCACGATCGTCAGCATCTGGCGCCAGCTGATCGGAGAAAGTCTCTCTTTGCAGGGCCCCTTCCACGTCACCGCCTGGGGCGGCGACAACCTGGCCCGGGCCGTGGAGCTGGCCCGCCTGCGATTCGGCGCGGCGCCTCAGCTCGCCTACGCCAAGACCCCCGAGGACGCCCTCGCCGCGGCCCGCACCCTCGGCGGCGTCGGCGTGCTGGCCCTGACCCACGGCAACGGCTGGTGGAAGCGGCTCCTGGCCGAACCGAAGGTGCGGGTGTTCGCCGCCCTGCCCTGCCTGAAGGCCTGGGGCCCGATGAGCGCCCTGGCGGCAGCCGTGGTTCCGATCGAGCAATCGGGCTCGGACGACACCTTCTGGGTCACCGACGCGCCGGGATCGCCCGAGAGCATCGTCGAGGCGCTCGGCCACGACGGCGTCGCCGCCTGCCAGGTGCAGGCCTCAGACGGCCTTCGCCTGTTCAAGCTGGCCGGCTTCTACCTGCCCGAAGACGAGCGCCTGAAGCGCGCGCCCGGCCGGCTCAAAGGCGTCATCGGGGCTGCGCCGACGCAGCTGGACCTGTGATGGCCGAGACCTCAGCCCCCGCCCGCCGGCATGGACCGAGGCCCGAGCCCAAGCCGGGCATCCTCGACATCACGCCCTACAAGCCCGGCAGGTCCCAGGCCGAAGGCGTCGCCCAGCCGATCAAGCTGTCGTCGAACGAGAACATCCTGGGCTTCAGCCCCAAGGCTCAGGCCGCCTATGTCGCCGCCGCCGAGCGGATGAACATCTATCCCGACGGGCGGGCCGACGCGCTTCGCCAGGCGGTGGCCGGCTATTTCGGCCTGGAACCGGAGCGGCTGGTGTTCGGCGACGGCACCGACGAGGTGCTGCACCTCTTGAACCAGGTGTTCCTGGAACCCGGCGACAACATCGTCATGGGCCAGTACGGCTTTGGCGCCTACGCCATCGGCGCGCGCGCCTGCCAGGGCGAGGTGCGCATGGCGGCCGAGCCCAACTGCCGCCTCTCGGTCGATGGGCTGCTGCAGCTGGTCGACGAGCGGACGCGGCTGGTGTTCATCACCCAGCCGGGCAACCCGACCGGGACCTTCCTGACCCGGGACGAACTCGCCGCCCTGCACGCGGGCCTGCCGCCGGACGTGGTGCTGGTGATCGACGGCGCCTATGCCGAGTTCGCCGACGACCCCTCGTTCGACGACGGCTTCGAGCTGGCCCGCGGCGCGCAAAACGTCGTGGTCACCCACACCTTCTCGAAGATCTACGGCCTGGCGGCGCTGCGGGTCGGCTGGGCCTACTGCCCGCCGCACATCGCCGACGCGGTCGACCGCATCCGGCCGCCGTTCAACACCTCGATCGCCGCCCAGGACGCCGCCATCGCGGCCTTGCAGGACGAGGACTTCAAGCGCCGCTCCACCCAGCATGTCTCGCACTGGCGGCGCTGGCTGGAGCAGCAGCTCGGCGGCCTGGGGCTGGAGATCACGCCTTCGGCGGCCAATTTCGTGCTGGTCGGCTTTCCCAAGACTCCGGGCCGGACCGCGCCGGAAGCCGAGGCCTGGCTCGCCAAGAGGGGCCTGATCGTGCGGGGCGTGGCCAACTACGGCCTGCCCGATCACCTGCGCATCACCGTGGGCCTGGAAGAGCACAACCGGGCGCTGGTCCAAGCCCTCGCAGACTTCCTGGGACGCTGATCATGGCCGGGCCCGTGTACGACAGGATTGCGGTGATCGGTTGCGGCCTGATCGGCTCGTCGATCGTCAGGGCCGCCCGCGCCCATGGCATGACCGGCGAGATCGCCGTCTTCGACCTCAGCGGCGCGGTGCGCCAGCGGGTGAGCGAACTCGGCATCGCCGACCTGGTCGCCTCCAGCCCCGCCGAGGCGGTGAGCGGCGCCGATCTGGTGGTGTTCGCGCCGCCGCCGGGCGCCATCGGCGCCGCGGTGGAGGCCTGCGCCCCCGGTCTGAAGCCCGGCGCCACCATCACCGATGTCGGCTCGGTGAAGGGCCAGGTCGGCCAAGCCATGGCCGCCGCCGCGCCGGCCGGCGTCTTCGTCGTGCCGGGCCACCCGATCGCCGGCACCGAGTTCTCCGGCCCCGACGCCGGCTTCCCGGAGCTGTTCCATGGCCGCTGGACCATCCTGACCCCGCAGCCCTCCAAGGCGTCCGGCTATGAGGCGGCGGTGCAGCGCCTGGTCGGCTTCTGGGAAGGCATGGGCGCCCGGGTCGAGCTGATGGACGAGCGCCACCACGACCTGGTCCTCGCCGTCACCTCGCACCTGCCCCACCTGATCGCCTACAACATCGTCGGCACCGCCGCCGACCTCGAGGAGGTCACCCAGGCCGAGGTGATGAAGTATTCCGCCGGCGGCTTTCGCGACTTCACCCGCATCGCGGCCTCCGACCCGGTGATGTGGCGCGACGTCTTCGTGTTGAACAAGGACGCGGTGCTGGAGATCCTGGCCCGCTTCACCGAGGATCTGCAGGCGCTCTCGCGCGCCATCCGCTGGGGCGAGGGCGACAAGCTCGAGGAGCTGTTCACCCGCACCCGCGAGATCCGCAGGGGCGTCATCGCGCTCGGCCAGGAGAGCGCCGAACCGAACTGGGGCCGCGACCGGGATCGGAAGTAGCGCCGCAAAGCTCAGGTTGGCCGGTCCGAGGCGATGACGTATGAGGCTGGCGGCTTTCGCGACTTCACCCGCATCGCCGAACGAGAGGCGTGACCGGGACCGGAAATGGGCCATCGTTACAGTGATCGCCGTGCGTGTATCGAGCTTGAAACACCTGCGCCCCAATGGCCGGCGCAGATCGCCGCCGACGGGACCCTGCCCCTGGACTCCGGCTCGCCCGCCGCAGAAGCTTTCGCCGTCGGACTCGACAGCTCGGCCGCGCGTCGCGCCGCACGGGGCGGCCTGACTAGGTCCTTCGAAGCCGCATCCGGACGACGCAAGCCGTCACACATCACCGGCCGCTCGGGCCGCGAAGAGGTTCGCTGATGGCGATAGCGCGACGCCCCACCCGACCGATCCTCATCGGCGTGGGCGTATTGGCGATCCTCATCCTCGGCTTCCTGCTGCTGCACAAGAAGCCCGAGAAGACGCCGGCCGTGCAGGTCGTTCCGGTGACCGCAGCCAAGGCCACGGCGGCCGATTTCCCCGTCTCCATCAGCGCCCTGGGCGCCGCCCAGCCGTGGAAGAGCGACATCATCCTGTCCCAGGTGGCGGGCGTGCTCACGCGAGTGAACTTCCGCGAGGGAAGCACGGTCAAGGCGGGCCAGGTGCTGGCCGAGGTCGATCCCAGCACCTATCGCGCCGCCGTCACCCAGGCGGAGGGCCAGCTGCAGCGCGACCAGGCCGTGCTGGCCGAGGCCAAGACCGACCTTAGCCGCTACATGACGCTGCTGGGCCAGGATTCCATCTCGCGCCAGCAGGCCGAGGACCAGCAGCAGGTGGTCAAGCAGGACCAAGGCACGGTCCGCGTCGACCAGGGGGTGCTCGACAACGCCCGCATCAACCTTGGCCGGTGCCGCATCGTCTCGCCGATTTCCGGCCGCGCCGGCGTGCGGCTGGTCGATCCGGGCAATCTGGTCAGCGCCGGCGGTTCGGCGCCGAGCACGCCATCCACCAGCGCGGCCACCAGCGCAGCCAGCCCTGCCGCGGCCGGCGGCTCGGGCATCGTGGTGATCAACCAGATCCACCCGATCGCAGTGACCTTCACGGCGACGGAGGGTGACTTCCAGCGGCTGGTCGGCGCCTCGGGCCACTTCAGCCATCCCATGGCGGTGCGGGCGTTCAGCCAGGAAACCGGCGCCCTGATCGATACCGGGCAGCTCAGCATCGCCGACAACCGCGTCGACCCGGCGACCGGCACGGTCGAGCTGAAGGCGAACTTCCCCAACGCCGCCGAGCGGCTCTGGCCCGGCCAGTTCGTCAACGTCCAGCTGACGCTGCAGACCCTGAGCCGCGTGACCGTGATCCCGACCACGGCGGTGAGCCGCGGGCCGAAAGGGCCGTTCGTGTTCGTCATCGGCGCCGGCGGCAAGGCGGTCATGCGCCCGGTTTCCATCGGCGCCGCCCAGGGCGCCCTGACCATGATCCGGTCGGGCGTGCGGCCCGGCGACACGGTGGTCATCGACGGGCAGATGACCCTGAAGAACGGCTCCTTGGTGCGCGTCGCCCAGACCCAGCAAGCGGCGGCCGGCTCTTGAGCATCTCCAGCCCCTTCATCAAGCGGCCCGTCTCCACCGCCCTTTTGGCCATCGCTGTCCTGCTGATCGGCATCGTCGCCTACATCATGCTGCCGGTGGCGGCCCTGCCCAACGTCGACTTCCCCACCGTCCAGGTGCAGGCCGCCCTGCCGGGCGGCAGCCCCGAGACCATGGCCTCCAATGTGGCCACCCCGCTCGAGCGGCAGTTCTCGCTGATCCCGGGCATCGCCCAGATGACGTCGGTGAGTTCGCTGGGCAGGACCAACATCACGATCCAGTTCGATCTCGGCCAGAACATCACCTACGATCTGCA
>DATCFQ010000650.1:0-2604 GCA_036509495.1 Caulobacteraceae bacterium | reverse complement strand
CGGCCTGAAGGTTGGCCCGACGCTCGAGCCGGACGAACTGATGCGGCTGGTCGATGCGCTGAACCCGGACAACGAGGCCGGCCGCCTGACCCTCTATGGCCGCTTCGGCGCCGACAGGATCGCCGAACGTTTGCCGGCCCTGATGCAGGCGACCCGCGCCGATGGCCGCCTGGTGGTCTGGGCGATCGATCCGATGCATGGCAATACGCTGAAGGCGAATAACGATTATAAGACAAGGCCGTTCGACCGTATCCTGTCGGAAGTCCGTAGCTTCATCGGGATCGCCGAAGCCGAGGGTGTGCATCCCGGTGGCGTGCATCTGGAAATGACCGGCCAGAATGTCACCGAGTGCATCGGCGGCGCCCGTGAACTCACCGAGGGCGAACTCGGCGACCGCTACCACACCCATTGCGACCCCCGCCTGAACGGCGAACAGGCGCTGGAACTGGCCTTCCTGGTCGCCGAGCGGCTAAAGGCCGAACGCCTGGCCGGCCTGCGGCGCCAGGCGGCGGAGTAATACCTCTCCCGGAGGGAGAGGGAGGGGCCCGCGCGCGTAGCGCAGCGGGAAGGTGAGGGGTTACAGCCTCTCGGATTATCCTGAAACAGCGTACGCCCTCAACCTCCCACGCGCGAGGCGCGTGGGCCCCTCCTTCTCCCCACGGGAGAAGTCTTAGGAACGTGGCCCTTGCGCCACGGTTGTGGCTTTCCAGCCTCACCGCCTTGCTTCCCGTCGCTGAACCCGTCAGGTTCCGCGCCTTCTTGCAAAGGTACTCGACCATGGACGCCCCGGCGGCCGGCACGGTCTCCCGTCCGGGAGCGCCGGCCGACCTCATTTTCCGCGATTTGCGCGCGCTGCTGCGGCTGGCGGGGCCGGTGGTCGCCTCGCGGCTGGGCGTCATGACCATGGGGCTGACCGACACCATCGTCGTCGGGCGCTATTCGGCCGTGCAGCTGGGCTTTCACGCCCTGGGCTGGGCGCCGACAGCGGTGGTCCTGACCGTGGCGCTCAGCCTGCTCAGCGGGCTGCCGGTGATGACCTCGCGGGTCATCGGCGAAGGCCGCCGCCATGCCGCCGGCGCGGTCCTGCGCCGCGGCCTGGTCTACGGCGCCCAGATCGGATTGGTCTCGACCGTGGTGCTGGTCGCGGGTGGTCCCTTTCTGCTGCACCACGTCGGGCTGGCGACGAACCTGGCTGACGGAGCCAGCCGGGTGCTGATCGTCTTTTCGTTGTCCCTCGTGCCGCTTTCGCTGGGCACGGCGGCAAGCATGTGGCTGGAAGCGCTCGGCAAGCCCGGCGTGGCCACGGCCATGATGTGGCTGGCCAACCTGGTCAACCTGGCCTTCGACCTGGTTCTGGTGCCCGGCCATTTCGGCCTGCCGGCGCTGGGCGCCATCGGCGGCGCCTGCGCCACCCTGGGATCGCGCACCGCCCTGATGGCGGCCCTCATCGGCTATATCGCGCTCATGGGCGAGGCGAGGGGCTTGGGCGTGTTCGACAAACCGCCACGCGAGCGCGCCGCCGAGGCCGAACAGCGCAAGATCGGCTATGGCGCCGGCGCCTCGGGCTTTTTTGAGGTCGCCTCCTTTGCCGGCATGAACATCGTGGCCGGCTGGATCGGCGCCCTGGCCATCGCCGGCTACACCGTGGTCATGAACGTCGCCTCGCTGGTCTTCATGGTGCCGCTGGGCCTGGCGACGGCGACCTCGGTCCTGGTCGGCAAGGCCTATGGCGCCCGCGACCCGCGCGGGGTGAACCGGGCCGGCGCGATCGGCTTCGCGGTCACCGCGGCCTTCGGCGTCGCCGTCTCGCTGCTGGTCTGGCCGCTGGCCGGGCCGATCGCGGCCGCCTACACCACCGACCCGCGCGTGATGGTCATGGGCAAGGCCGCGGTGCTGCTCTCCTGCCTGTTCTTCCTGCCCGACGCCCTGCAGGTGGTGGTCGCCCAGTCCCTGCGCGCCCGCGGCGACGTCTGGGTCCCCAGCGGCACCCATTTCGTCAGCTACATCCTGGTCATGGCCCCGCTCGCCTGGCTGCTGGCCATTCCCTACGGCCTGGGCGTCAACGGCATCGTCTGGTCGGTCATCGCCTCCAGCCTGCTCTCCGCCGGCCTCCTGCTCGGCCGCTTCTGGATGCTGCGGCGGCCGGCCTGAGACCTTGGGCTCAGCGGCGCCGTCGTCCCCGGCCCGCACTGGCCTGGGTGGGGCAGCCTCGTTAAGCAGGGACCGGAGCAAGGGATCCAGCAGCACTTGAGACGCGCCGCGCCAGCAGGGACGGGGACCGAGGGGCAGGAGCCGGATGGGCGCCGCCGCCGCTCGCACGACAGCCGCGCGCGGATCGTCGCGGCCCTGCTGGCCCTGGTCGGGGCGGGCGAGGCCTCGCCCGGCGCCGAGCAGGTTGCCGAGCACGCCGCGGTCGGCCTGCGCACGGTCTTCCGCCACTTCAAGGACATGGACAGCCTCTATGGCGAGATGTCCAAGCTGATCGAGAGCGAGCTTGTCGAGCTGACCGCCCAGCCGCTGGGCGGCGCGACCTGGCGCGAGCGGCTGGGGGAGCTGATCGCCCGGCGCGCCCTTGCCTTCGAGAAGATCGCCCCCTATCGCCGC
>DATCFQ010000649.1:0-16392 GCA_036509495.1 Caulobacteraceae bacterium | reverse complement strand
TTCGAGCATGGCCAGGGCCTGGTCGGCGTGGGCGGCGATCACCACCTGGTCGAAATGCTCGACCGCGCCGGACGCGTCGCGCACCTGGACGCCGTCGTCCAGCCGCCGCACCGAGGTCACGCGCCGGCCCACCTGCGCATCGCCGCGGAAGTCGGCCATCAGCCGTTCGACATAACTCTTCGAGCCGCCGACCACCGTGCGCCAGGTGGGCTTGGTCAGCAGCCGCAGCAAGCCGTGGTTGTCGAAGAAGCGCACGAACGCCTCCGCCGGATAGTCACGCGTCCGCGCGATGGGCGAGGACCAGATCGCCGCTGCCTGCGGCAACAGGTGGTCGGTCTGGAACGGCTCGGAATAGCCGCGCATGTTCAGATAGTCGCCGAGGCTGAGGCCGGCGAGCGTGCTGTCGGCCATGTCGCGCGCGCTCTCGCGGGAGAAACGGATCACCCCGTTCAGCATCGACAGGAAGCGGGGCCTCAGCAGATTGTGCGGCTGGGCCAGGAAACCGGCGAGGCCGCGGCTGCCGTATTCCAGATCGCCGTCGTCCAGCGAGACGCCCAGCGACATGCAGGTCTCACGCGTGGCGACGCCGAGGTGGCGGAACAGCGCTGACAGGTTCGGATAGGCCGCCTCGTTATAGACGATGAAGCCCATGTCGACCGGCGTCGGGCCGCCGGGGCCTGGGGCCGAGACCGTGCAGGTATGGCCGCCCAGCCGGTCTTCGCTTTCGTAGAGGCTCACCTGATGTCGGCGGCTGAGCAGCCAGGCGGCGGCCAGGCCGGAAATGCCCGAGCCGATCACCGCGATGCGGAGCGGCTGACCCGGCTGGCCGTTGGGGGATAGACTCACCTGGAGCGTCCTCTTCACGTTCTGGCGCGGGCGTCGGCGTCGTCCTAGGCTACGAAGAACGATCGGGTTCGGATCACTGCCGAGATGGTCAAGCTGAATGGCGGGCGGCGGTGATCCGCTTCTCCGCACCGCGCGTATCAGGGTCATGGATGTCGCTTTCGCCTGGCCGATCCCCGACCGATCCTCCTCACCCCGGCGCCCTCGCGTGAGTGCGCCCGGCGCGGAGGACACCGAGCGGCCTGCGGCGGCGCAGATCCTCGCCATCGCCCAGCGCGGCGACCGCTCGGCCTTCACCCTGCTGTTTGTCCGCTTCGCACCGAAGGTGAAGGCGTTCCTCATCCGCCGCGGCGCCCGGGCGCCCGAGGAGCTGACCCAGGAGGTCATGCTGTCGGTCTGGCGCAAGGCGGCCTATTTCGACCCGGTGCGCGGCACGGGGGAGGCGTGGATCTTCGCCATCGCCCGCAACGCCCTGATCGACTCCATTCGCCGCCAGCGCGGCCATCCGCTGGTCGAGATGGATCCTGCCGCCAATGCCCCCGAGCCGGTGCGCGGGGATGTCGAGCTGGAAGCGGCGGAGGAGGCTCGCCGCGTGCGGGCCGCGGTCACGGCCCTTTCGCCGGAGCAGATCGAGGTCGTGAAACTGTCCTTCTTCGACGACCGGCCCCACCCGGAGATCGCCGCGCGGCTTGGCCTGCCCCTCGGCACGGTCAAATCGCGCCTGCGCCTGGCGATGAGACGGCTGCGCACGCTTCTGGACGACGTCCGATGAACACCAGCCACCCGATCTCCGAAACCCTCGCCGCCTATGCCTCGGGCGGGCTGAAGACCGGCGCGCGGCTGGTGCTCGGCGTGCACCTGCGCGCCTGCGCCGCCTGCCGCAGGGAAATCGAGCGGCTGGACAACCTGGGCGGCGCGCTGCTGGCCGACGAGGAACCGGTGGCCATGGAGCCCGGCGCCCTGGCGCGGACTCTGGCGGCGCTGGATACCCCCGAACCGCCGCGCCGGCTCAGCCTGGACGTTGCGATGCAGCGGGGAGTCTGGCTGCCGGCCGGTCCCGGCGTCGCGGTCAAGCGGCTCGGCCGGATCGCCGATCCGGGCGAGCATCTGTTCCTCATCCGAGCTGCGGGCGGCCGGCCGCTGCCTGAACATGGCCACAGCGGTCCGGAGCGGCTGGTGGTTCTCACCGGCGCCTTCGAAGACACCCAGGGCCGCTATGGCCAGGGCGATCTGGTCGAGCGCGGGCCGCAGGACCGGCACCAGCCGATCGCCTGCGAGGGCGAGACCTGCCTGTGCATCTCGGTGACCGAAGGGCCGCTGAAGCTGTCCGGCATCGCCCGCTGGGTGCAGCCGATGCTGGGCGTCTGAGCATGGGCGCTCGCTGGCTGGGATGCGTGATGGCGTTGTCGCTCGGCGGCTGTTCGGCGACCGGCGTCCTGGCCACTCTGACCGCCTCGCCCAAGGTCGAGGCGGTGAAGGATCTCGCCTACGCGCCCGGCCCACGCCACGGGATCGACGTCTATCGCCCGCGCGCGCCCGGTCCGCATCCCGTCGCGGTGTTCCTCTATGGCGGGGGCTGGGATTCCGGATCGCGCCGGGATTACCGCTTCATCGGCCAGACCCTGGCGGACGAGGGCGTCCTCACCTTCATTCCCGACTACCGGCTCTATCCCGAGGTCCGCTACCCCAGCTTCCTCGAAGACAACGCCATGGCCGTGCGCTGGGTGAAAGACCACGCCGCGGCATACGGCGGCGATCCCGGACGACTGTTCCTGATCGGCCATTCCGCCGGCGCCTATAATGCGGTGATGCTGAGCGTCGATCGGCGCTGGCTCGCCGCGGTGGGCATGGATCCGCGGCGGGACCTGCGCGGAACCATCGGGCTCGCCGGTCCCTACGACTTCCTGCCGCTGCAGAGCGAGGAGCTGAAGATCATCTTCGGGCCTGAGAAGACCCGTCCGGACACCCAGCCGATCAACCACGTCGACGGTCAGGCGCCCCCGCTGCTGCTGATGGACGACAGCAAGGACAAGGTGGTCGACCCTGGCAACGCCACGCGGATGGCCGCCCGGGTGCAGGCCGCGGGAGGCCGGGCGCAGGCAGAGATCTTCCCCGGTCTCAGCCACGCCCTGATCCTGGGCGCCATGGCGCGGCCGCTGCGCTTCCTGGCGCCGGTGAACCGTCGGGTCATGGCCTTCATCGCCCGCGAAGGCGCGCCGGCGGCATGATCCTGTTCGCCGTCGCCATCGGACTCTGCCTGGTGATGGCCGCCGCCTGGGCCTGGCAAAGGCGCGCCGGCAACATCGGCTGGGTCGATGTGTTCTGGACCTTCGGGACCGCGGCGGCTGGGATCGTCCTGGCCTTCGCCTGGGCCGGCGATGCCGGCTGGGCGGCGCGACGCTGGCTGGTCTGCGCCATCGCCGCGATCTGGGCGATCCGGCTCGGACTTTACCTCGCCCTGCGGGTGGCGCCTTCGCCCGAGGACGGCCGCTACCAGGCGCTGCGGGCGGATTGGGGCGCCAGCCTGCAGCCGCGTCTGTTCGGCTTCCTGCAGATCCAGGCCCTGATCTCGGTCGCGCTCGCCGCCGCGGTGGGCCTGGCCGCCGACCGGCCCGGGCCTGGCCTTGGGCTGCAGGATCTGATCGGCGTCCTCATCGCGGTTGTCGCCATCGGCGGCGAGGCGGTCGCGGACCGGCAATTGAAGGCCTTCGCCGGCGATCCGGCCAACCGGGGCAAGGTCTGCGATCTGGGCCTGTGGGCCTGGTCGCGCCATCCCAACTACGTCTTCGAATGGCTGGGCTGGTTCGCCTATCCGGCCATGGCGATCGACCTGGGCGGCGCCTATCCGCAGGGCTGGTGGGCGCTGGCCGCGCCGCTCCTGATGTTCGGCGTGCTGCGCTTCGGCACCGGCGCGCCGCCGCTGGAAGCGCACATGCTGCGCACGCGCGGCGAAGCCTTCCGCGCCTATCAGGCCCGCGTCCCGGCCTTCATCCCCCGTCCACCCCGATCGAAGGAGAGCCTCCCATGAGCCTCGCCGAAACCGCCGTGCACGCCCTGGAAGGCGCGCCGCTTCCTGATGCGGTGACCCGCGTCGGCATAGATCTTCTGGTCGCCCGCACCCGGCGCCGTCTCGCTGCGCAGCCCGCCGGATTCGAGCGTCAGTTCGCCCGCGAGATGGCTGTCCATCCGATCGCCGAGAACACCGCGCAGGCCAACGCCCAGCACTACGAGCTGCCGGCCGACTTCTTCGGCCTGGTGCTGGGGCCGCGGCGCAAATATTCCTGCTGCCTCTACGCACCGGGCGACGATCTCGCCGCCGCGGAGGTCCGCGCCCTGGACGAGACCTGCCGCAACGCGGACCTGGCGGATGGCCAGTCGATCCTGGAACTCGGCTGCGGCTGGGGCTCGCTCAGCCTGTGGATGGCCGAGCGCTATCCGGCCGCCCGCATCACCGCAGTGTCGAATTCCCACTCCCAGCGGGCCCATATCGAGGCCGAGGCCAGGCAGCGGGGACTGGCCAATCTGCAGGTGGTCACCGCCGACATGAACGGCTTCTCCACCGACGAGCGCTTCGATCGGGTGGTGTCGGTGGAGATGTTCGAACACATGTCCAACTGGCCCGGTCTGCTGGAGCGGGTGCGGACCTGGCTGAAGTCGGACGGGCGGCTGTTCGTTCATGTCTTCGCCCATGCCTCGACGCCCTACCGCTTCGATGCCGGGGACCCCGGCGACTGGGTCGCCCAGCACTTCTTCGCCGGCGGGGTGATGCCCAGCCACGGCCTGATCGGCTGCTTCGGCGACCTGTTCGAGCTGGAGGCGGACTGGCGGTGGAACGGGCGGCATTACCAACGCACCGCGCTCGACTGGCTCGCCAACTACGACCGCGAGGCCGCGCGCGTGATGGAAGTGTTGCAGCCGGTCTACGGCGAGCAGGCGCGGCTGTGGTCGCGGCGCTGGCGGCTATTCTTCCTGGCCACTGCGGGCCTCTTCGGCCACGGCGGCGGCGAGGTCTGGGGCGTCAGCCACTACCGCCTGAAGCCGCGCGTCCGGATCGGAGACCAGTGATGATCCGCTATCTTGTCGCCTATGCCGTCGCCGCTGTCGCCTTCGTCGCCGGCGATATGGCTTGGCTGACCATCGCCGGTCCGCGTCTCTATCGTCCTGTGATTGGGCCGCTGCTCGCCGACAAGCTGAACGTCGGCGCGGCGGTCGCCTTCTACCTGCTCTATCTCGCCGGGGTGGTGATGCTGGCGATCGCGCCGGCCTTGCGCGCCGGATCGCTGCGGATGGCGGCCCTGAGCGGCCTGGTCCTGGGCGTTGTGGCCTACGGAACCTACGACCTGACCAATCAGGCCACGCTCAGGCTCTGGGCGACCCGGCTGACGCTGGTCGACATGGCCTGGGGCGGGGCCCTGACCGCCGCCGCGGCGGTCGCAGGCTTCCTGGCCGCCCGCAAGCTGGGGCGCTGAACGCCCTCAGATCGGCCGGTACTCCAGCCTCGACCCGTCCGCCAACTTGCCGATCAGGCCGGTCCAGGTCCCGGCTTCGTCATAGAAATCCTGGATGTCGGCGTCGCCGCGGAAGGAGAGTTTCGTGGGCGTGGCCACGACCGTCTCGTGCAGCAGCTTGCCGTCCTGCGGATTGAACAGCGGCGCGGTCGCGATCTTGCGGTTCCAATGGGTGAACGGCAGGGCCGAAGCGGGCGCGTCGGTGACGCCCCCCGCCGCGGGCATGATCTTCACGCCGTCAGCGGTCCTGCGCGCCGAGACCTTGAGCAGCTTGCCGTTGGCGTTGGTCTGGGTCTCGAGGCTCTCGAAGCGGTCGCCGGCCCAGCGCTCGGTGGCTTGGTGGCGATAACGATAGAGCGTCAGCGGGCCGAGCTTCACGGCCATTTCGACGACCGTGTGCGCCGTCAGCCCCTCGCCCTCCGGATGGAAACTCATCCGCTGCTCGCCAATTTTCTGCCCGTTGCGAAGGGCGGCGAAGGCGAGCTGCGAGGGAGCGGCCAACAAGGCGCGCGGCGTCGCCAGGACCAGGATGACGCCGGCCAGGGCGTCGCGGCGCGAAAGGGGACGAAGCTCGGAAATCCGGTTCACCTTTCGCATACGCAGGAAGAGCAGCCTTGGATCACCGCGCCAGGACGTCGAGCCGTCGCCTTACTCGACCGCTTCGGATCTCACCCGGGCGCGGCCTTGGCCGCGGACCTGTGGACGCCGTCGCTCCAGAACCCCGGCTGCCCGATCTGCTCGGGAAACTGCACGGTCTTGCGGAATTTCGTGGTGTCGTAACCGAGCGCGCCGAACCGCCCGAGCATGGCGGCATAGTCCGGGTCGGAGATCCGCTGCTGGCGCGAATAGATCCACCCCCAGTTCCGGTCCTGCTCGCCGAAGAGGAGGAAGCGTCCGTCCGGATCGACCCAGAGCACCTGGAATGCAAGCCGCACGGGCCAGATCGGCTTGACCCGCCAGTCGGCGTTGCCCGAGCCGGGGCGCACGTCGATGTCGACGGTGAAGTGCTGGCGCTTCCGCTCGAAGCCGCCGCGGCGCATGAAATAGTCCTCGCGGATGCCCCCGGGCCGCGGCGCATAGTGGTCGTAGCTTTCCACCACCCCGCGCTCGAGCATGTTGGGCATCGTCGCCACGATGTACCAGCCGCCGTAGACCTGCTCGAGGTCGACCTTGGCCAAGGGGACCGGCTTCCGATCGGCCGAGGCGCAGGCGGCCAAGGCGACGGTCAGGACAGCCAGGGCCCACCTGCGGCAGATGCAGACGAAGCTCATTCGGATCTCCGGTTGGCGCAGCCGGCTTTAGCATGAACCCGTCAGACGTGGGCCTGCTGCGCCCAATGTGGAGACAGGTTCGCGTTGGACTGACAGCACCGCAGCGTTCCCGATATCGAAGTCTCCCCGCGCCCCCCGAGCCCGAAGGGCACCGGGCCTATTCAGTGAACTGTCACCGACCGTAAAATGAGCTAAGGTCGTTTTCGAACGCCCGAGATGACCGACATCGACCGAGGGGCCTGAGAAGGGATGACGTCAGTGGTTAAACTGCGCAAAATCGCACTGTTCGCAGCGGCGGCTTGGGTTTCATTCGGCCTGACCGCGGCGGTGGCCCAATTTGGACCGCCCGGCCCCAAGGTGGACGAGGCGCAGCTCCAGAAGGACCATCCGGAACTCTATGTGCTGCCGCCGGTGTCGCACAAGTACGTCCCCAAGAAGACCCCTTGGGGCGACCCAGACCTGCGCGGCATGTGGCCGATCGACAGCTTCGGCGGCCTGAACCTGCAGCGCACGCCTGCCATGGGCAAGCGCGTCTGGCTGTCCGATCCCGAGTACAAGTTCGTCGAAGCCCGGATGGAGGCGTCGCGCGAGGCGCCGGCGAAGGAAACCAAGTCCGGCAAGCTCGGCATGGGCAACTGGGTGGAGATGACCGGCGCGGGCCGGCGCACCTCGCTGCTGATCGATCCGGCTGACGGCCGCCTGCCGGAGCTGACGCCGGAGGGCAAGCGCCTGCAGGCGCTCGGCCGGTCGAGCTGGGTGCGCGGCCAGTCCTTTGACTGGGTGACCGATTTCGACAGCTGGGATCGTTGCATCACCCGCGGCTTCCCCGCCTCGATGCTGCCGTTCCACTACAACAACGGCACCCAGATCCTGCAGGCCCCCGGCTATGTGGTGATCAACCTCGAGATGATCCACGACGCGCGGATCATCCCGCTGGACGGCCGGCCGATGCCGGCTGACGGCGTGACCGACTGGATGGGCATCAGCCGCGGGCACTGGGAGGGCAATACCCTGGTGGTCGAGACCGGCCACATCCGGCCGGGCGCTTCGCCGCTGAACATGGCCACCATCGGCGCCCCGGCCAACAACACCATCCCGATGAGTCCGCAGGCGCACGTCACCGAGCGCTTCACCCCGATCGGGCCGAACGCGATCACCTATGAAATGACCTATTCCGATCCGGTCTACTGGACTGCGCCCTTCACCGTGCGGGCCGACTGGACGCGGAACGAGAAGTACAAGTTCTACGAATACGCCTGTCACGAGGGCGACGTGCAGGTGAAGAACTACATCATCGCCAACCACGCCCAGCGCGCCAAGGACAAGGCGGTGGCAGAGGCCAAGGCGGTGGCGACACCGGCTTCCGCACCGGTCGCCCCACCGCCGCCAGCGGCGGCGGCGGTGCAACGGCATCCGTCATAGCCGGAGCGTCTGTCCGGCGGGGCTCGTCTGCTAAAGCGGACTGAGCGCCGCCGGCGTCCGCCGCCCCTGCCGGCGCAGCTCGCCGAACGAGATCAGCCGCTGGCCGGCTTCGTCCCACAGGGTGAGGCTGACGCCGCGCAGGCTCTGCGCCAGCGACAGCCGCCCGGCGTCGAGCTCCGGATGGTCGCGCAGCACCCGGCGCAGGCGATAGAACGGGATCCGGCTGGACAGGTGGTGAACGTGGTGTACCCCGATGTTGCCGGTGAACCAGCCGGCCGGTCCCGGCAGGTGATAATGCGAGCTGCCGTGCAGCGCCGCCCCTGCGAGGGTCCAGCGCGGGCTGCGCACCCATTGCACGCCCTCGAACTGGTGCTGGATGTAGAACAGCCAGACCCCGATCGAGCCGGCGATCAGGCTGATCGGCAGCTGGATCAGCAGGAACGCGCGCACGCCTCCCAGCAGGATCAGCCCGACGGCCGCCGCGCCGATGGCCAGGTTGGTCGCCATGGGGCTGAGCCACGGCCGCCAGCCTTCGTGCATCTCGCCGACGGGGAGCCGGTGGCGAAGCAGGAAGACGTAGGCCGGGCCCAGGCCGAACATCACCAGCGGATGGCGGAACAGGCGGTAGCCCAGGCGTCGCAGGGGGCCGAGCGCCAGGTACTCCGCGACCGTCAGCATCTCCACGTCGCCCGTGCCCCGGCGGTCCAGGTCGCCGGATGTGGCGTGGTGCCTGGCGTGCTCGCGCCGCCAATGGTCGTAAGGGGTGAGGGTGAACACGCCGATCACCCGCCCGGCCCAGTCGTTCATGGCCTTGTGCGGAAAGAAGGCGCCGTGGCCGCAGTCGTGCTGAACCATGAACAGGCGCACCAGGAAGGCGGCGGCGGGCAGGGTGAGCAGCACGCCCCACCAGTGCCCGTGCTCGACCGCCAGCCACGCCAGCGCCCAGAGCAGCACGAGCGGGACCGCGGTGATGGCCAGTTCCAGGCACGCCCGCTTCCAGTTCGGCGTGTGATAGGGGCGCAGGCAAGACAGCAGGGTGGAGGGCGTGACCTCCGAGTTCGCTTTGACGATTTCAGGCACTTGGGATTCCGGTTCCCGCAGGCGCCACGCCCGCAGTCCAGCCGCGGTCATAACAGGGGATTGTGGCGAAACCCCATCCCTCCGCGCGACGCGCTGTCGCCGGCGCCTGAGCGCGTCACGACCCGAGCGCGGTCTTCGACTTCGGAACGCCCGTGGCGCGCGCTAAGCTGATCGGGTCGCTGCGAAACCCTCGTCGCCACCACCGGAAGGCATCTCGGCAAATGGACACCGCAAGCCAGCAAGACCCGAATCCGGGGCGCGCCTTCGACTACATCGTGGTCGGCGCCGGCTCTGCGGGATGCGTCCTCGCCAATCGTCTGTCGGCCGATCCAGGGGTGACGGTGGCCCTGGTGGAAGCCGGCGCAACCGACCGCACGCCGATCGCCAGCCTGCTGGTCGCCATCCCCGCGGGCGTCCTCGGGACGCTCAACAACCCCGCCTACAACTGGGCCTATGCCTATGAGGCCGACCCGCGCGTGGGCGACAAGCCGATCATCTGCCCCCGCGGCCGGATCCTCGGGGGCTCCAGCGCCGTCAACGGGATGATCTATATCCGCGGCCAGCCCGGCGACTACGACGCCTGGGCCGATCTCGGCGCCGACGGATGGCGCTACGAGGACGTGCTGCCTTACTTCAAGCGATCGGAGAACTGGGAGCGGGGCGATTCGCCGTTCCATGGCCGCGGCGGAGAGCTGAACGTCGCCGATCCGCGCGACCCGCACCCCATCGGCGAGGCCTTCGTCCGGGCGGCCGAGGAGCTGCAGTACCGGGCCAACGACGACTTCAACGGCGCCGAGCAGGAAGGCTTCGGCCACTTCCAGCTCACCCAGCGCAACGGCGAGCGGATGAGCACGGCGCGGGCGTTCCTGCACCCGGTCCGGGGTCGCCCGAACCTGACGGTGCTGACCAAGGCGGCGACCCAGCGCGTGCTGCTGAAGGACGGCCGGGCGACCGGCATCGAGGTCTCCAGGGGCGGGCGCCTGGAGACCCTGACCGCGCGGCGCGAAGTGCTGCTGGCGGCCGGGACCATCAACTCGCCGCAGATTCTGCTGCTCTCCGGCATCGGGGCGGCGGCCGGGCTTCAGCAGGTCGGCGTGCCGGTGCTGCACGACCTGCCGGGGGTCGGTGAGAACCTGCAGGAGCACCAGGACGTGCTGATGTGTTTCAGCAGTCCGCAGTCCAGCCTCTACGGCCTGTCGTGGCGCGCCTTGCCCTGGATGCTGGCCTCGCCCTTCAAGTACCTGTTCCAGCGCCGCGGGCCCTGGACCACCAACACCGTGGAGGCCGGCGGCTTCGTCCGCTCGGCGCCGGGCGTCGAACGGCCGGACCTGCAGCTGATCCTGGGGCCGCAGTACATGAATCAGCGGGACCGGAAGATTCCGCTGGGCCATGGCTTTTCCATCCATATCTCCCTGCTTCGGCCCGGCAGCCGGGGCCGGCTGTCGCTGGCGTCCGCCGATCCGGCCGCGGCGCCGCGGATCCAGGGGAATTTCCTCAGCCATCCGGACGATCTCGAGACCCTGAAGCGCGGCGTCCGTATCAGCCGCAAGCTGGTCGATGCGCCGGCCATGGCGCGCTATATCGGCGACGAGGTCCTGCCGGGGCCGGCGACGGACAGCGACGAGGACCTCGAGGCCTTCATCCGCGACACCTTGGGCACCACCTTCCATCCGGTTGGAACCTGCCGCATGGGCCGCGATCCCCTGGCGGTGGTCGATCCGCAGCTGAAGGTGCACGGCATCGAGGGCCTGAGGGTGATCGACGCCTCGGTCATGCCCAACGTGATCAGCGGCAACACCAATGCCCCCGTCATCATGATCGCCGAGCGCGCCGCCCAGATGATCATCGACGAACGTCGTCGGGCCGCCATGGCCTGAAAGCCTCGGGGGATGGCGCCGCCGTTCCCGCAATGCTCAGCTCCGCTAGAAAGGTCCCCATGAAACCGATCCTCTTCGCCGCCGCTGCTTTGCTGCTGGCGCCCGGCCTTGCCCTGGCCCAGGATCTTTCCGGGGCGTGGACCATCTCGTCCAGCGTCGGGACCACCCCGATCACCGTCAATTGCACCCTGGTGCAGAAGGGCGAGGCGCTGTCGGGGGCCTGCGCGCCCGCCGCCGGGACGCCGACCGCGTTCACCGGTGTGGTGACCGGGACCCACGCCAGCTGGGGCTATGACGTGACCTTCCGCGGCCAGCCGGCGCACGTGGGCTTCGAGGCCGACATCAGCTCCGACACCGCCATGACCGGCGTGCTGAAGCTCGCCGGCAAGCCCTCGCCCTTCACCGCCGTCAGGAAGTAAGCCGCCGCTATCGGGGGAGGGCCGCCGGGAGTCGGCAGATCTCGCCCCATGGCCACGCTCCAGAAATCCGGATCGATCCCTACATCTGCGTTGAATGGATGTTCCATCATGCCATGATGTAATTATAAGGGGGAGGGAGAGGATCATTTCCGAGCGTCTGGGGCCGCGGGTAGCGGCCGTCGGGCGTCACGAAGGGAGAACGTCAGTGGCCAGGTTCCGCAAGCTTGCCCTGCTTTCCGCGTCGGCATGGATCATCCTGGGGCTCGCCGCCGCCGGCGCTCAACCGTCGCCGTCGCCGTCGACAGCGCCGCGCCCGGCCCGGGCGGGTAGCAGCATGAACGCGACCCTGCCGGCGCAGGACGAGGCCGAGCTCCGCAAGGACCATCCCGAACTCTATGTCCTCCCCCCCGTCTCGCACGCCTATCAGCCCAAGCGGACGGCCTGGGGCGACCCGGACCTGCGCGGCATGTGGCCTGTCGACAGCATCGGCGGCCTGCCGCTGCAGCGGACACCGGCCATGGGCGACCGGGTGTGGCTCACGCCCCAGGAATACGCGGTGGTCCAGGCGCGGATGGAGAAGTCCCGCGAGGCGCCGGCCAAGGAGACCAAGGCCGGCAAGCTCGGCATGGGCAATTGGGTCGAGATGACCGGCGCGGGCCGGCGCACCTCGATGCTGATCGACCCCAAGGACGGGCGGCTGCCCGAGCTGACCCCCGAGGGCAAGCGCCTGACAGCGCTCGGCCGCTCCAGTTGGATCAGGGGCCAGTCTTTCGACTGGGTGACCGACTTCGACAGCTGGGACCGCTGCATCACCCGCGGCTTCCCCGCCTCGATGCTGCCGTTCCGCTACAACAACGGCGTGCAGATCATGCAGGCCCCCGGCTATGTGGTGATCAACCTCGAGATGATCCACGACGCGCGGATCATCCCGCTCGACGGCCGGCCGACGCCGGCAGGCACGACCAACTGGATGGGCGAGAGCCGGGGCCACTGGGAGGGCAACACCCTGGTGGTCGAGACCGACCACATCCGCCAGGGCGCCTCGCCGCTGAACATGGCCACCATCGGCGCCCCGTTCGGCAACACCATCCCGATGAGCCCGCAGGCCCACGTCACCGAGCGTTTCACCATGACCGGGCCCAATACGATCGTCTACGAGATGACCTATTCCGATCCGGCCTACTGGACCCAGCCCTTCACCCTGCGCGTCGATTGGACCCGCAACGAGAAGTACAAGTTCTACGAATACGCCTGCCACGAGGGCGACGTTCAGGTGAAGAACTACATCATCGCCAACCACGCCCAGCGCGCCAAGGACAAGGCGGAGGCGGAGGCCGAGCCCAAGACCACGCCGGCCGCCGCACCGGCCGCCCCGCCAAAGCCGGCGACGGCCGCGCGGCGACTGCATCCGTGATCGTCCCCGATAGGTCCGAAAATACAGCGGTTTAGCCCAATCCACGGCGCCGCTGACGCGCTTATGGTTAATCCGGCCTTAAGCCTTCGCCCCGACTATCGAGCTTGCGAGTCCGCGTGGTGTGGACGGCGGATTGGCGATGGCGACGGGCAAAATCACGGCGATCGCGAGCCAGTTCCCCGAGGGCGTCCTGACCAGCGACGCCCTGGCTGAACTCTATCCCGGCTGGCCGGCCGCCAAGATCATCGAAAAGACCGGCATCCGTGAACGGCGCATCTGCGCCACCAATGAGACCGCCCTGGATCTCGGCGAGAAGGCGGCGCTGAAGCTGCTGGCCGAGACGGGAACGGGCGCCGGCGAGATCGACTTCGTGGTCTTCTGCACCCAGACGCCCGATCATGCCCTGCCGGGCAACGCCGCGCTGCTGCACCGGAGACTGGGGCTCAGGCCCGACTGCGGGGTGCTCGACACCGGGCTCGGCTGTTCGGGCTTCGTCTATGGCCTGGCCGTGGTCGAGGGCCTGATCGCCACGGCCGCCGCCGACTGCGTGCTGCTGGTGACCGGCGACACCTATTCGAAGTTCATCCACCCGATGGACCGCAGCGTGCGGACCCTGTTCGGCGACGCCGCGGCCGCGACTCTGGTCCGGCGATTCGAGAATGGCGATCGCGCCATCGGCCCCTTCGTCTTCGGCGCCGACGGCAGGGGCGCGGAGAACATCATCGTCCCTGCCGGGGGCGCGCGCCTGCCCGCGCCGGCGAACGATGTCGATCCCGAGCCCGACGAATTCGGCAATGTGCGCGGACCGGCCAACCTCTACATGAACGGCGCGGAGGTGATGGCCTTCGCGCTCAAGACCGTGCCCGAGGCGGCGGCCAGGCTCATGGCCAAGTCGGACCGCTCGATCGGCGACTACGACCTGGTCGTGCTGCACCAGGCCAGCGCGCTTCTGCTCGACAAGCTGCAACGCAAGCTCGGTGTGGGCGACAACCGCTTCGTCCGCCGCATGGAGTCCTGCGGCAACACCGTTTCCTCGACCATTCCGCTCGCGCTCGAGCCCTATCTGCAGGATGCCGGCTCCTCGCCGCGCCGCGCCCTGCTGGTGGGATTCGGGGTCGGCTACGCCTGGGCGGCGGCCGAGGTCGTGATCTGAGGAGAGAGACATGGACGACTTCATCTCTGGCCTGGCCGAGATCTTCGAGGTCGACGACGGCGACATCACGCCCGATTTCGATCTGGAGACCCACAACTGGGATTCCCTGGCCATCGTCTCGGTGATCGCGCTGGTGGACAGCTGCTGCGGCAAGCTGCTCAACGGCCGTGCCCTGGCCCAGTGCAAGACGGTTTCGGACATCGAGGCCCTGGCCAACCAGGCCGAGGCCGCGTGACCTTCCAGCCGCTCTCATCCCTAAAAGGGGCGGGATCGCCCGGCTTCGCCCTGCCCGGCGTGCGGATGCGCGGCGTGGTGAGCGCGCTCCCGGAGCGCCGACTGGAGAACGGCGATTTCACCGGCCGCTTCGGCGAGGACGCCGTGCGCGACGTGACCAGGATGATCGGCGTGCAGACCCGCTACTGGGTCCCGCCGGGCCAGACCACCTCCGATCTTTGCCTCGTGGCGGGCGAACGCCTGCTCGAGCGGATGGCATGGGCGAGGGACAGCGTCGACGCCTTGATCTTTGTTTCGCAGACGCCAGACCAGCGCCTGCCGGCCACCGCCTGCGTGCTGCACAACCGCCTGGGGCTTGCGCCCCACTGCCAGGCCTTCGACGTCGGGCTTGGATGCTCGGGCTATGTCTATGGGCTGTGGCTGGCGTCGACCCTGATCACCGCCGGCTGCGGGCGGGTGCTGCTGATGGCCGGCGAGACCTCGAGCCTCCTGATCGACCATGACGACCGCGGCACGGCCCTGCTGTTCGGCGATGCCGGGACGGCGACGGCCCTGGAGCGCGACGACGAAGCCCCGGTCACCACCTTCGTGCTCGGCACGGATGGCGGCGGAGCCTCGAACCTGATCGTGCCGGCCGGCGGCTTCCGCGCGCCCGCCGAGGACGCCCGGCGCACCGGACCCTTCAATCCCGAGCACCTCTACATGGACGGCGGCGAGGTGTTCGCCTTCACCCTGCGCGCGGTGCCCAAGCTGGTGGCCGACACCCTGGCCCATGCCGGCTGCGCGGTGGAGGACGTCGACGCCTTCGTCCTGCACCAGGCCAACCGCTTCATGCTGAACCACATCGCCAAGAAGATCGGCGCCAGGCTCGAGCAGGCCCCGATCAACATCGACCGTTTCGGCAACACCTCGTCGGCCACCCTGCCGCTGCTGCTCACCACCGACCTCGCCGAGCGGCTGATGGCCGCGCCGGCAAGGATCGCCCTGGTCGGGTTCGGCGTCGGCTATTCCTGGGGCGCGGCGCTGATGCAGACCAGCCCGCTGGGCTGCGCCGAGACCATCTACCTGTGATCTTCGCCCCGGACGCCATGGCTGGCCGCACGGTGCTGGTGACCGGCGCAAGTTCGGGCCTGGGCCGGGCGGCGGCCGAGATGATCGCCAGTTGCGGCGGCCGGATTATCGGCGTCGGCCGCGACGAGGCGAGGCTGGGCGCGGCGATCGCAGGGCTCGCCGGCGAGGGGCACCAGGCGCGCGTCTGCGACGTGTCGGACGCCGATGCCGCCGCGGCGCTGGTCCTCGAGGCCGCGAAGGAGGCCGGCGGGCTGCACGGCCTTTTCCACTCTGCGGGCGAGGGCCTGATCCTGCCCGCGCGGCTGACCAAACCGGCCAATGTCGAGGCCGTGTTCGGCGCGGCGGTGAACGGGGCGTTCGGGCTTGTGCGGGCGGCGGCGCGGGCGGGGACGATGGCGCCGGGGTCATCGCTGGTGCTGATGTCATCGGTGGCGGCCCATCGGGGACGCGCCGGCATGGCGGCCTATTCCGCGGCCAAGGCGGCGATCGAAGGCGCCGTGCGCGCCCTGGCGGTCGAGCTGGCGCCCCGCGAAATCCGGGTGAACGCCCTGGCCGCCGGCGGTGTCGAGACGCCGATGAACGACCGCATCACCGCCAATCTCGCGGAAGGCGGGGCCGACTCCTATGCCGCCGCCCATCCTTTGGGCATGGGCAGGCCCGAGGACGTGGCCGCCGCGGCGCTCTTCTTGCTGTCGTCCGCCGCCCGGTGGATCACCGGCACGACCATGGTCGTCGATGGAGGCTATTCGGCGTGACCGACTATGTCCTGGTCGGCGGCGGCGGCCTCGCGCGCGAGCTGCTCGACTGGTTCGCGCCCGGGCTGGAGGGCTCAGGCTCAGGCTTCGCCGGCTATCTCGACGATGGCGACGATCCGATGGCGGCCTTCGGCGCCCGGCTGCCGCAGCTTGGATCCATCAAGGACTACAAGCCCTCGGGCGGCCGGCAGCTGGTCATGGCCATCGGCTCCCCGGCGGGCAAGGCCGCGGTGGCTGAGGCGTTGAAGGCGGCGGGCGCGGTGTTCGCGACCCTGATCCATCCCACCGCCTGGGTCTCGGCGTCGGCCCGGATCGACTCCGGCGTGGTCATCGGCCCCTTCGCCC
>DATCFQ010000648.1:0-4039 GCA_036509495.1 Caulobacteraceae bacterium | reverse complement strand
TGGACTCCGGCCTCCGCCGGGGTGAGCGGGGGTGGGGGCTTGACCTGTGCGGCTCCCTCAGGCGCTCGTAACCGAAGTTGGGCGCAGGGGAGGATCATGTCCGCAGACGCCGAGGAATTGCTGGGCAAGGTCCGCGCCCTGGCGCCGGAGATCCGCGAGCGGGCGGCGGAGGCCGAGTCCCTGCGCCGCATCCCGCCGGACCTGATCGCCAAGCTGAAGGCCGCCGGCGTGTTCCGCATGTTTGCGCCGAGGAGCCACGGCGGCCTCGAACTCGACTTCCCCGAGGGGCTGAAAGTGATCTCCGAGGTGGCCCGCGCCGACGGCTCGGCCGGCTGGACGGTGATGATCGGCTCGGCCACCGCCCTCATCCTGTCGCGCGCGCCGCGCCAGACGTTCGACGAGGTGTTCGCCGCGGGCCCCGACCTGATCCAGGCGGGCCTCGCCGGCGCCCCCCGCGGACGGGCCGAGCGGGTCCAGGGCGGCTATCGGGTCTCCGGCGAATGGCCGTTCTCCTCGGGCTGCGAGCACGCCGACTTCATCATCGGCGCCTGCGTGGTCACCGAGGGCGGCGAGCCGCTGCCGGGCCCCGTCGAGGGCGGCCCGCCCCTGGTCCGCATCGTCGGCCTGCCGGCCTCGGCCTGGACCATCAAGGACACCTGGACCGTCGCTGGCCTGAAGGGCACCGGCAGCCACACCACGGCCCTCTCCGACGCCTTCGTGCCCGAGGCCCAGACCCTGGAGCTTGGCGGCCCCAGCTGCCTGCCTGGGCCGCTCTACGCCGGACTGGGGCCCTGGATCCCGCTGATGCACGGCGCCTTCGCCGTCGGCATGGCGCGGGGCATGATCGACGACCTCTGCGGCACGGCGCGCAGCGGACGGCGGCAGCTGTTCGCCAGGGCCTCGATGCAGGATTCGCCGATCTTCCAGTATGAGCTGGGCGCCCTGGACGCCGAAGCCGCAGCGGCCGCGGCGCTGCTGGAGGTCCGCGCCCAGCTCCAGTGGGGTCGCGCCCAGCAGGGCGAGCTAAGTCCCGCAGCCATGCCCGACAGCCTGCAGGCCGGCGTCTTCGTGACCCATGCCGCCCTGCACGTCGCCAGCGCAGGCTTCACCCTGGCCGGCGCCAGCGCCCTCTATGAGGCCTCGCCGATCCAGCGCCGCATGCGCGACATGCATGCCGGCGCCCAGCACGCGGTGGTGCAGAAACAGAACTATCAGGGCCTGGGGGCCGCGCTGGTCGCGCCGCCGGCTTAGGCGGCCTTGCGCCTCAGCCGCGCCAAGCGTCTCAGGCGCTTCCAGAAGCGGGTCTTTTCCGGCTCCGGATGGGGTTCGAGGTTCCTCACGAACTCGTCGGCGCAGGCGCGCCAGGAGAAGCGTTCGGCGAACTTGCGCACCTGGGCGCGGTCGATCTTCAGGCACTCCAGGCAGGCTTGCTTCAGCCCCCCGACGTCCTCGGCCAGCACGCCTGCGCCCGAGCCCGGGATGATGTCGACCGGCCCTGGGGCCGCGAAGCCGGCCACCGGCGTTCCCGAGGCCATGGCTTCCAGCATCACCAGGCCGAAGGTGTCGGTCAGCGAGGGGAAGACGAAGACGTCGGCGCCGGCGTAGCAGTCGCCCAGCTCCTCGCCCGACTTCCAGCCGGGGAACACCGCGCCCGGATAGCGCGCCGCCAGCTCGTCCTTCTGCGGGCCGCCGCCGACCAGCACCTTGGTCCCGGGCAGGTCGAGGCTGAGGAAGCTTTCGAGGTTCTTTTCCACCGCGATGCGGCCGACATAGAGCCAGATCGGATGGGCGAGGCCGTCGAAGACCGGGGTCGGGTGCGGCCTGAACAGCACGGTGTCGACGCCCTTGCTCCACAAGGCCAGCTTGCGGAAGCCGTGCCGCTCCAGCTCCTCGCGCATGGTCAGGGTGGCGACCATCACCCGGCCCGAAGGCTTATGGAACCACTTCATGTAGGCGTAGCCGGCGCCCACCGGCACCGGCAGGCGGGCGGAGACGTATTCGGGAAAGCGGGTGTGATAGCTGGTGGTGAAAGGCAGCTTCCACTCCAGGCAGACGCGCCGGCAGGTGAGGCCTATCGGGCCCTCGGTGGCGATATGGATGGCCTCCGGCTCGAAGTCCCGCAGCTGGTCCTGGATGGCGCCGTAGCAGCCGACCGCGAGCTTGATCTCGGAATAGGTCGGCAGCGGTACGGTCTTGAACTGGCCGGGCTCGATGATCTCGACCTCGTGGCCCATGGCGCGGAGCTCCGCCACCGTGCGGGTGAGGGTGCGCACCACGCCGTTGATCTGAGGCTCCCAGGCGTCTGTCGCCAAAAGGATGCGCATCAGGCGATGGCCGTCTCTCCGGCAGTGGCGCCCGCCGTGACCTGAGCGGTGCGCTCGATCATCGACCAGGACCGGAGCTTGGCCCACTGGAGGATCTCGAGCTGGCCGTCGAAATGCTCGACCAGGGCCGTGCAGCTTTCCACCCAGTCGCCGTCATTGGCGTAGAGGAGCCCGTGCGTCTCGCGCATGTCCGCCTTGTGGATGTGGCCGCAGACCACGCCATCCAGCCCGCGACGCCGCGCTTCCTCGGCCACCGCGGCCTCGAAATCGGCGATGAATTGGACGGCGTTCTTCACCTTGCCCTTCAGATAGGCCGAGAGGCTCCAGCAGCCGAACCCCAACCGCCGCCGGATGCGATCGAACCCTGTGTTCAGCACGAGGACGATTGCATAGGCCCCGTCGCCGAGCAAGGCGAGCCACTTGGCGTAAAGGGCCACCCTGTCGAAGCGGTCGCCATAGGGCCGCCGGTAAACGGCTGTTTACCATGTCGGCCGATGCTGGGGCGTTCGCCGCTTTGAAGGAGGCTCCTATGTCCTGCGACGTCGCCATGGCCGCCTATCTGTTCCTCGCTTCGACCGGCCCCGCCGGCCCCGCCGGCCCGCCGCCCGGCCAGGTGGCGGCGCTCGAGGTTCCCAAGCCGGTAGCCTCGCAGCCCCTGTTCATCGACATCGTCAAGCGGGCCGGCCGGCTGCGCGGCGAGATCGAGCACTATCGCACCCCCGAGCTGAAGGCCGCCGCCGCGGCCCAGCCGCTGCCCGGGTTCGACAAGGTGCAGAGCGACATCGCCGCGCTCTCCGCCCTGGACATGCAGGGGCACGTGGAGCTGGCCAAGAGCGGGCAGGATGGTGACCTGAAGTGCATCCTGAAGGGCATCTCCCAGGACCTGCCGCTGAGGCTGAAGGACCTGATGGCCGCGTCCACCGGCATGGCCGAGGACAATGCCCTGCGCGACATGTCCTACCTGCTGCGCGACAATGTCGAAGTGATCACCACCCCGCCCAAGGCCGGCTCGATCAGCGGGTAGGAACCCAGCAATCCGTTCTTCCCCGCTTTCGCGAGGATGAGCGGGCAATAGGTCAGGCCGCCGCCTTCTGGAGCGCTGCAACCACCGTCCCGGAGGTCAGGATCTGGGGCAGGGTCTGCGGCTCGCCGCCGCCCTTGCCGTAGACCAGGTAGAGCGGCACGCCGGCTCGGCCGTGGGCGGCCAGGGTCTGGGCGATGTCGGCGTCTCGACGGGTCCAGTCGGCCTTCAGATAGACCGCGTGGGTGCTCTTGAAAGCGGTCAGCACCGCCTGGCTGGTCAGGGAGGTCTTCTCGTTGACCTGGCAGGTGATGCACCAGGCGGCGGTGAAGTCGACGAACACCGGCCGCCCTTGCGCCTGCAGCGCCGCCAGCCGGTCCGCGGAATAGGGCTCTTCCGGCAGGCCGCCGGATGAGGCGGAGGCGGTCGTAGTGGGCGCTGAGCCGGCCTGCACGCCCTCCACGGCGCAGGCGACGGCGACCAGGGCCGCAAGGGCGCTGAGGCCCCAGACCACCAAAGGTCGGCCCCCGGCCATCCGGGCCCTCTGGCCCGCGCCATAGAGCCAGGCCGCCAGCGCCAGGACCACGGCGGCGGCGAGCAGGGCCGCCAGGGCGGCGGTCCCGGCCTGCAGGGTCGCGACGTAGAGCAGCCAGGCGGCCGCGCCGTACATCGGGAAGGCGAAGGCCTTCTTCCG
>DATCFQ010000647.1:0-4145 GCA_036509495.1 Caulobacteraceae bacterium | reverse complement strand
TCGTGCCAAGTCAATCCCGCGCCAAACACCGGTGCTGTCCTAGGACAGCACCCAAACACCCGCCTGCCTAGACGCCTCCCTGACGGGCCTACCTGTCGAAAAATCCCGGACCCTGGGCGATGGTATAGCCGATCGCCGAATAGCCTGCGGCGCGCTTGGCGAGGCGTCTGGTCCAATGTCTCAGTGATCAGTGCCGATCCCAAGCGTCGGGCAAGAAAGGCCGAGGCCGGCTCGTCGAAGAAAATCCACACATGGGCGCCGTTGCCCGAACGCGATCGCTCGATAGCCACGGGCACGTCCCAGGCGTGGCAGGCTTGGGCGAAGGCCTTCACATCCCGTCGCCATTCCGCCTCATCGAAATCGGCGGCCAAAAACCAAACTTGCGCGCCGGCGAGGCCGTCCCGTCGCCGGTGCTGCGCTTCCTGGCCGACCAAGTCCATGCGCCGGCGACGGCCTTCGCGGAGTACGCCCGCCGAAACCAGACCCGCCTGGAGCATGCCGGAAAGCTGCAGCAGCGTCTCGGGCTTCGGCCTTTCGCCCGCGCCGATATCCGCCATGCGGTCGAGAGCGCCGCCGGGGCTGCCTGGACGACCGACAAGGGCGGTCCGATCGCCGAACGAAAATATCAGGCCAGCGGCCGCGAGGTCGCACAGTTCATGCGGCCGTTCAGCTGGGTCATCGAGGCCGTGGACCAGGCCCGGGCCGAAGGCGGCGACGCCATCGACCGGATCGACGCCCAGGTGGGCTGGGCCAAGCTGTTTGACGCCAAACCGAAGGTCGATGCGCTGGCCGCCCTCGCCGGCGTGGATCCGTTGGTCAATGCGGCGGATCGCGCGGCGCCGCGGCGATTCGCGACGACCTTCCTTGAGCAGGTGCGGTCCAAGGTCGGAACCGGCGGGGCGCCGCTGCTGAAGACACTGGCCATCCCGCGCGACCTCAATCGGACGGGCCGGCGCGAAGTCCCCGCCGATGCCCCACTGCCGTTCGCTTCAACGCGCTGGAAGCAGCTGAGGTCCACCATGCCCAACCCTTCGCCAGAGACTGGGGCGATGGCCCAGCCTCGTGGTCCGACGGTCCGTTCTTCCGGTCTGGCCGCCGGCGCGGCGGCGCGGGCGAGGTCAACGCCAAATATGGGCCGGAGCCCGGCTTGCGGATTTATACTCACCTTTCAGAAATGCACGGCTCATTCAATACGCGGGCGCTCTCGGCCACGTCGTCGGAGGCGCCGTACGTTCTTGATGGACTGATCGGTCGACGAGGCGGTGAGCATTACACCGACACCGGCGGCGCGACGGACGATGTGTTCGCCCTTTGCCATCTCCTTGGCTAACGTCTTCTATGTGGGCCAAAGCCCGCCGTCATTTACCGAAAAATAACACGCGAGAAGGCCTCTTATCGCGTGTAATCGGCCACCCGGAACCGTCGTGGACATCCCCAAGTTTAAGCCGACGGCGCGCGCCGCCATGGCCCTGGCCAAGGCCCAGGCCTACCAAGACGCCGCCGACGCCCCCGCGACGCTGCAGGCCTACGCCGCGGACCTGAAGAATTACGAGGCTTGGTGTGAGCGCAACGGGTTCGCCGCCCTGCCGGCCACGCCCGAGGTGGTCGGCGCCTACCTTGCGGCGGCCGGCGAAGGCTATGCCATGCAAACCCTGCGTCGGCGCGTGGCGGCCATCGCCCGCGCTTCAGGCGTCGATGGCCATCCGCTCGATACCAAGCACCCGGCGATCCGGGAGACCCTGCGCGGGATCGGCCGCACCCACGGCAGTCGTGGTCGTCGCTCGGCGGCGCTGACGACGGTAGAGCTGAGGAAGCTGATCCGCACGTGCGAGCCTGGCGTCGCTGGCGCCCGGGATCGCGCCCTCCTGCTGATTGGGTTCGCCGGCGCCCTCAGGCGGTCTGAAATCGTGGCGCTGGACGTGGCCCACTTCGCTTGGTTGGACGACGGCGTGAAGCTGCTGCTCGAAAAGTCCAAGACAGACAAAGATGGGGAAGGCGCGGAGATCATGATCGTGGCCGGCCGATATCCAGAGACTTGTCCTGTCGCGGCGCTGCGGGGGTGGTTGGACGCCGCGGCGATCAAATCCGGCCCGGTGTTCAGAAAGGTGAACAAAGCCGGACGGGTCGAGGACCGGCGGCTGAGCAAGGACGCCGTGCGCCAGATCCTCCTTCGGCGCGCGGCCCAGGCCGGGGTCTACGGATCCCTCGCCGAGCCGATCAGCCCGCACGGGCTGCGCGCAGGCTTCGTCACCACGGCATACCGCAACGGGGTGCCGGACGAGGAGATCATGGGCCACACGCGCCATCGGAGCCTGACCACGATGCGGAGCTACGTTCGGCGCGCCAAACTCAGTCAGACGAGTCCGGCCGGGAAGCTTGGGCTCTGACGCCATTGGGCCTATGCCGCGGCATAGGCTGAAGTGTAGTCATGAAGGCCTACCGCCGCGTCAAGCTGTTCAAGAACGGCCGCAACCAGGCCGTCCGCATCCCGCGGGACTTCGAGCCGCCTGGAGAGGATGCGATCATGCGTCGCGACGGCGATCAGCTGGTCGTCGAGGCCACGGCGGCCAAGGCGCTGCTCGCCATCCTCGCGGAGTTGGGCCGGAGCGCCAGCTGCACCGCGGCCCCAAGCTGATTGGCCGGGCCCTGCCGAGCCTCGATCCATTTCAGGTCGTCGGGCGAGAGAATATAGTGGCGCGCCACGTCCCGGTCATCGACCGGAAGGTCAAACAGCCGGTGCCGTTGGTCACCCGCGAGCAGGCTTCTTCGAGCCATGGGTGTCTCCCGCCTTGTCTGGATGGCTCACAATTCACGAAATATGAGACGCTGGCCAGTCCGAACGATTTCAGCGGCTTGCCTGTCCCGAATTATAGTCTCAGGATCGCATCCATGATTTGCGGATATGCCCGGGTTTCACCCGACTGCCAGAGCGTCGCGGCGCAGGTGGCCGAGCTGACTGCCGCCGGCTGCGAAAAGGTGTTCAGCGAGACAGCCTCCGGCGCAAAGACCGACCGGGCACAGCTGAAGCGGGCAATGGCCTCGCTCGGATCGGGCGATGTGCTGACGGTCACTCGGCTTGATCGCTTGGCCCGATCGACGCGGGATCTGCTCAATGTGCTGGCGGCCCTCGCCGAAAAGGACGCGCAGTTCCGATCCATTCGAGACGCGTGGGCGGACACCACGACGCCGCACGGCCGGCTCATGCTGACGGTGTTGGGGGGACTCGCCGAATTCGAGCGCGACCTCATCCGTTCTCGCACGAGCGAAGGGCGTGCCCGCGCTAAGGCGCGCGGCATCAAACTGGGGCGCCGGCCGAAACTGTCGCCCGCCCAGCGATCCTTCGTAGCAAAGGAACGGGCCCAGGGTGAAAGCGTGCGCCATCTGGCCCGCGTTCTGGGCGTCAGCAAGGCTACCATCGGGCGGATCCCGGCTGCGGAGAACTGACCCGCATGTTTGGTCGGGAGGATCAACGACGGCGTCTCCAGGAACGTCTTCGCCAGTTGGAGCAAGAGCGGGCGGCGATCGAGGCTGAACTCGCTGGAATCCCCGCTGACGGCGTCCGCGAGATTCCGAGCCCCCAGTCAACGACGCTGCCGGCGCGACAGGATCAAGCGTTCGACAACCGCGCCAAAGTCGACCTGTTTCGAAGTCTGTTTCGGGGGCGCACGGACATATTCCCGCTACGCTGGGAAAACCTCAAGACCGGCAAAAGTGGCTACGCGCCGGCCTGCGCCAACGAATGGAAGCGCGGCCTTTGCGAGAAGCCGCGGGTCAAGTGTTCCGCGTGCCCCAACCAGGCCTTCCTTGCGGCCACTGACCAAGTGATCGCTCACCACTTGAGGGGACAAGGCACCAACGGCGCGGCGTTCGTCGCCGGCGTCTACCCGGTTCTTCCGGACGACACATGTTGGTTCTTGGCCGCCGACTTCGATGAGGCGGAATGGCGACGGGACGTGAAGGCCTTCGCCGAAACTTGCCGCGCCTGGGACGTGCCTGTTGCCATTGAGCGATCACGTTCGGGCAACGGTGCCCATGCATGGATCTTTTTCGACGAGCCGGCGCCAGCGTCGCTGGCGCGACGCCTGGGATCGGCTCTGATCACCGAGACCTTAGACCGGGCGCCTGATGTCGGATTCGCGTCCTAC
>DATCFQ010000646.1:0-2283 GCA_036509495.1 Caulobacteraceae bacterium | reverse complement strand
AGGAAGTCGGCGATCTCGACGTACTCGTCGCAGTAGGTGTGGAAGTCGGCGTAGAAGTCGGCGATCGCCTGCGGCGAGGTGAGGGTCAGGTTCCCCACCTTGTAGATCACGTCGGGCGCATAGTAGGCGCACTGCCCGGCGTAGCGCTTGGAATTGAAGCAGTCGAGATAGTCCTGCAGGTCCGCGCGCGAGCGGATGCGTGCGTCGGCGGTGGCGGCCGCGTTGGCCATCTGGCGTCTCTCCCTAGCCTTTGTCGTCCATGAACGCGTCGAATGCGCCCTTGAATTGCGGCCGCCAGCGCGACAATGCCGGCCGGCCTTCGATCAGATCGTCCATGGCCCAGCGCATGCGCCGGTTGTCCATCTCGCGGGTGACCGCGTTGTCGGGACAGAGGATGTAGAAGTCCCCGCGCCCCAGGCCATCGAGCATGAAATCGACGACCTGATCGGAGGTCCAGGCGGCCGGCGGCTTGTCCTCGGGCGCACCCTGGCGGTCGCCGATGCCGGTGTAGGTGAAGCCGGGAACCAGCAGGTGGGCGCTGATCTGAGGCGCCTCATCGGCCAGGGCGAGGGACAGCTGTTCGGTCAGGGTCTTCAGCCCGGACTTGGAGACATTATAGGCCGCCGAACCCGGCGGATTGGTGATGCCCTGCTTGGAGCCGGTGTTGATGATCGCCGAGGGCGCGGCCTGGTCGATCATCGCCGGAACGAAGGCGTGCAGCCCGTGCAACACGCCCCAGAGGTTCACCTCCAGCACCTGCCGCCAACGGTCGTAGGTCTCCCACGGCTTGCCGAGGCCGCCGCCGATGCCGGCGTTGTTCATCAGCACGGCCACGTCGCCAAAGGCGTCGAACGCCTCCTCTTTCAGCCGCATCAGGTCTTCCAGCCGGCTGACGTCGACGCCGACGGCGCAGACGTCGGAGGCCCCGCCTCGCGCCAGGGCGACCACCTCGCCGGCAGCCCGGCCCAGGTCCTCGCCCGGCAGGTCGGCCAGCACCACCTTCATGCCGAGGGCGGCGAAGCGCCTGGCGGCGGCGAGCCCGATGCCGCCGGCCGCGCCGGTGATCACCGCCACCCGGCCCGCCGATATCGCCGAATGTCCAGCCATCGCAGCCTCCGTCCTTGCGGCCGGGATCATAGGCGCGCCAGCGCCGCGGCCAAGGCTCGACGGCGCCCCTGCGGCCGGCTAGCTGACAGCCGGACAGGAGCACCCCGCATGAACCCAGCCCAACAGCACGTCAGCCAACTGATCAACGGCTTCTGGGCCGCCCAGGTGATCAACGCGACCGCGACGCTCGCCCTCCCCGACCATCTGGCGGCCGGCCCGATGAGCCCGGCCGAGCTGGCCCGGGCCTCAGGCGCAGACGCCCCCTCGGTGCAGCGGCTGCTCAGGGCTCTGGTCAGCCTCGGCCTCTGCAGCCAGGAGCCCGGCGGCTACGCCCTGACCGAGGCCGGAACCTTCCTGCGCGCCGACACGCCCGGCTCGGTGCGCGGCCGGGCCCTGTTCACCGGCGACATGCTGTGGAAGCAGTTCGGCGACCTCACCCATCAGGTGAAGACCGGCGGGCGCACCCAGTCGATGATCAGCGGCGCCGAGGGCTTCGCCGCGCTCAGCCAGGACCCGCCGCGGCTGCACGCCTTCCAGCAGGCCATGGCCGAGGGCAGCACGGTCGCCGCCCGTGACGCCATGCAGGTCTATGACTTCGGTCGCTTCGCCCGCGTGCTCGATCTCGGCGGCGGCTATGGGGGCGTGCTGGGCGAGCTGCTGCGCGCCAGTCCGGCCCAGACCGGCGCGGTGTTCGACCTGGCCTATCTGCAGGAAGGGGCGAGCGCCTATCTCGAGCGCGCCGGCGTGGGCGACCGGGCCCGATTCCTCGGCGGCAGCTTCTTCGAAGCGGTCCCGGGCGGCTTCGACCTGATCCTGATGAAGTTCATCGTCCACGACTGGGGCGACGGGGAGGCCCTGGCCATCCTGGCCAAGGCGCGCGAGGGGGCCGGCGCCGGCGCGACCCTGGTCCTCTTGGAACAGGTGGTCCCCGAGGTCATCCAGGCCACCGCCGAGCACCAGGCGGTGATCCGCGCCGACCTCACCATGATGGGCATGGGCGGCAAGGAGCGCACCGCGGCCGAATACGCGGCCCTGCTGGCCGACGCCGGCTGGCGGCTGACCCGCATCCTCCCGTCAGGCGCCGCCTTCAGCCTGATCGAGGCGGAGTTGGCCTGATTCTAATCCCCGACCCCGGCGAGCTACCTCCCCCGGCGCGTTAGCGACGGCGGGAGGGGG
>DATCFQ010000645.1:0-4824 GCA_036509495.1 Caulobacteraceae bacterium | reverse complement strand
GACCGTGAAGGTCTCGACGAAGCCGTTCTTGTCCGCCGCCAGTTCGGCCACCGCCGACACGATGCGGAAATCGTAGAAGCCGTGGTTGCGATAGAACTTCCGCAGCTGCTCGCGGTCGTACTCGATCTGATCGGGATCGTAGTTGTCGTGCGACTGGAAGAACTTGTACCAATGGCTCTCGCGGGTGACCACCACGTCGCGCAGGGCGGTGTCGCTGAATTCCTTGTTGCCCACGAAGTTGATGCGGACGATACCGGTCTTGGGGCCTTCGTTGATCTCGAAGATCAGGTCGACGCGCTTTTGCGGCAGCTGGACGATCTTCGGCGTGACCGTCGCCGAGATGCGGCCCGACCGCCGGTAGAGCTCCATAATCTTCTGGGCGTCCTGCTCGACCTTGGAGCGGGTGAAGATGCCGCGCGGGCGGACCGTCACCTCGTCGCGCAGCTTGTCTTCCTTGAGGGCGTGATTCCCCTCGAACACCACCTGATTGATGATCGGGTTCTCGGAGATCTTCACGATCAGGTCCGAACCCTGCATCTCCATGGATTCGTCGGCGAACAGGTCGGTGCGGAACAGAGTCTTCACCGCCAGATCGAGCTTGGCGGCGTCGACCGTGTCGCCGACCTGGATCGGCAGATAGGACAGGATCGTCGAGGCCTCGATCCGCTCGTTGCCCTGGACGATGATCCGATTGACCACGACCGGCGCCTGGGGCGCGGGCGGCGGGGGTGGAGCAGCGGTCGGGGCCGGGGCGCCGGCCGGCGCGGGCGGCGGCGCGGCGCCGGCGGGCGGCGGCGGCGCGGCAGGCGCATCAGCCGGCTGGGCCGCGGGGCCGGGCGGCGGCGGGGCGGCCTGGGCCAGTTCGATGACCGGCGCGGGACTTGCGGCGGCATGCGCCGGCGCCTCGATGGCGGCCGACGCCGGACGCCCAACGGTCTCAGCCGACACGGCGGTGTCGGCGGCGGCTTCGGTGGCGAACGTGAGGTCGGGCGCAGCGGCCGCAAAGCGCTGGAGCTGCGGCACGGTGGCGACTGGCGTCTCGTCGCTGGTCAACCGCAGGCCGGGCGTCTCGGACAGCACCAGTTGGGCCGGGGCGGGAACCGCATCGGACTCGGCGATCAGCTCGGCTTGGGGCTGGGCGCGCGCCACGGCGGCCAGCCGGAATCCGGTCGCGACCGACCGATCCAGGGTTTCGAGGTAAAGCGGCGCGGCGACGGCGAACTGCAGGCGCGGCCGCGCCTCGGACTTGGCGACCGCCATGACAGCGGCGGGGGTCTTGCGCCGCAGCCGGCTCGACACACGCTTGGCCTGCAACCGCGGCGCCGCCTCGGTCGTCAGGTTCAGCGGCTGTGACACTGCGATCAGCACGGGCTCAGGCGCCCGCTGGGCGATCAGCACGGGCTCGGGCGCCCGCTGGGCGATCAGCACCGGCGCCGGCGCCTGCTGGGTGGCCGGGCTGGCGGCGAACAGGATCGAGGGCGCGGACACGTGGATGGCAGTGGCCAGTTGCGGGCGCAGCTCCAAGGTGGCGTGCGCCGGCGCCTCGACCTGCAGCGCCGTGCGCAGCAGCGGCGCCGGCGTGATTTCAGCGGCCTGGACAGCAGACGCCTGAACGACGGGAGCCTGAACAGCGGAAGCTTGGGCGGCGGACGCTTCAGGCGCGGCGACCAGTTCGAAATCAGCCGACGGCTGGCGAGAGACTCCCACCGCGGCGAGCACCAGCGGCGCGGCCAGAACGGGAGCGTCCGTCAGGTTCACCTGGAACGGCGCCACGATCGCGATCTGCGGCGCCGCCGCCTCTGCGATCGCGGCCTTCGCCGGCGCGGCGGCGACAGGAGTCGCCAGCATCACCGGCGCGGGGGCTGAAGCGAACGACTGGGCCCCGGCCGGGGATGAAGCGGCCGCGAGCACCTGAAAGCCGTCGGCGCGGGTATCGGTGGAGACAGGGTCGGATTGCACCTGCGGCAAGCCCGCGCGTACGGGCTGGGCGGCAGGGCCGGGGTCGATCAGGAGGCTCTCGGCGGGGGACAGGGCCACGGCCGTCGCCGCGGCCGGCAGCAACTGGAAGCCGGATGGATCGCTCACCGGCCCGGAGGCCGAAGGCGACCGATCGATGGTCGCGGAAGCCGGCGCGGCGGCAGCACCGGCGCTGGGCGGCAGCACCTGGAAGCCGTTGGCCCCCGGCGTCTCGGGCGTGCGCGGACGCAGCACGTCCTTCGGCGCAGGGCCCGGAACCATTTCGAAGCCCTGGGATTGAGCCAGAGGCAGGCCGCGCGTCGGCGTCGCCGGATCGGCAGGACGCTCCTGGGCGGCGATCTGCTGAATGGGTACGCCTGCGCCGAGCAGAAGCGCCAAGCTGGAACTCAGCGCAACCCGGCCTGGGTTGGATCGATGCATGCGACCAGCCATTCTGGAGGGGCGGCTCACGAAAAGAGACCGCCGATCAGGTGAAACACTCGATAGCGCTGAAGATCGTTCCAGGCCGCGAATAGCATAAGTGCGGCCAAGAGCGCGAAACCAACTCGATAGCCCGCGTCTTGGACCCGGGCGGCGACAGGGCGGCGCGCGACCGCTTCGTAGGCGTAGAAGAGCAAGTGTCCGCCGTCCAGTACCGGGATGGGCAATAGATTGGCGAATCCGATCGCGGTCGAGATGAAGGCCACCATCTGGATCATCAGAAGACCGAGCGACATCGCGGCGATCGCCAGAGTTGGGGCGCCGCGCGTGGCGTCGGCGGCTGCGCTGCCGGTTCGGCCGGCTATGCCGATGACCCCGCTAAGCTGGTTGCCGCTTTCCTCCCCGACCAGCATCCGCCGGATGTAGGTGACGGAGTTGCCCAGGACGCTTCCGGTCTTTCGGACCCCTTCCACCACCGCGCCAAGCGGCCCGTAACGGATCACACGCCGGTTGCCAGCAGATTGGTCGGCTTCGAGGCCCAGGTAACCCAGGCCGACCTGTAGACCGGGCGGAGCGTTGCCGGATGCGTCCGCCTTGACCCGCGCGGGAACGGCGAGCAGCGGGACGATCTGCGCGCCGCGCCTGACCTCGATGCGGATGGGAGAGCCGGAGTGCAACGCCACGTATTCCGCGACGTCACGGAAGTCCGATATCGGACGAGCATCGACGCTGAGGATCAGGTCGCCAGCCTTGAAACCAGCGCTGGCGGCCGGCGTATTCGGTAACACGCGCCCGATCAGCGGCGTCGTGATCGGCTTGCCAAAGGCGCCGATGAGAATGGCGAAGATTGCTATCGAAAGCAGGAAGTTGGCCACCGGGCCCCCGAGCACGACGAGGACGCGCTGCCACAGGGGCTTGAAGTGGAAGATTCCGCTCAGGCCCTCCTGCCCGTCCTTCGCCAGAATCTCGCGCTTCAGCTTGGCGAGGTTTTCGGCGTCGGGGACGCTGGCGATGCTCTCGTCCCACTTGAACCGGACATAGCCTCCGGCCGGGATCCAGCCGATCCTCCACTCCATGCCGCTCTTGCTGCGCCACGACACGAGGGCGCGGCCAAAGCCGATGGAGAAGCGGTCGCAGGCCACGCCGCAGAGCCGCGCGACGACGAAATGGCCGAACTCGTGGACGGTGACGACAAGCGTCAGCACGGCCAGGAACGGCAGCGTATAGGTCAAGGCTATCTGTACGATGCCGAGCATTGGGCGGTGAACTCTCCCCAGTCCTAGTTGGAGCGCCCGACGTTCGACAGCACGTCCGTCGCCATCCGGCGCGACGCCTGGTCGATCATCATCGCGACTTCAACTGCGTCGCCGTCCGCCCCCGCAACAAGATCTCCGGCGCGATCCATGCGCTCCAGAGTCTCCGCCACCGCAGCGGCAATATCGAGAAAGCCAATGCGACGGTCAAGGAATGCGGCCACGGCTGTTTCATTGGCCGCGTTGAGCGCGGCAGGGGCGCCACAGCCCCGCTCCAACGCCGCACGCGCCATGGACAAGGCGGGGAAGCGCTCGGGGTCCGGCGCTTCGAAGGTCAGTTTGCCGATGGCGGCCAGGTCGAGCCTGGGCGCAGGCCATGGAAGCCGGTCGGGCCAGGCGTAGGCGCAGGCGATCGGGGCGCGCATATCGGGCGGCCCCAGTTGGGCCAAGGTCGAGCCGTCCTGGTATTCGACCATGCTGTGGATGATCGACTGCGGATGGATGAGGACGTCGATCCGCGCCGCCGGCGTGTTGAACAGGTAGGAGGCCTCGATCATCTCCAGCCCCTTGTTCATCATGGTGGCGGAATCGATCGAGATCTTGGGGCCCATCGACCAGTTGGGGTGAGCCACGGCCTGTTCGGGCGTGACGCCGCTCATCTCCTGCAGGGTCATCTCGCGGAACGGACCGCCCGAGGCGGTGAGGATCAGACGCAGCACCCGCTCGGCGCAGTCCGGCTGCAGCACCTGGAATATGGCGGCGTGTTCGGAATCCACCGGAATCACCGTCCCGCCGGCGGCCTTGGCCATGGCCAGCAGCGTGGGACCGGCGCAGACTAGGCTTTCCTTGTTGGCCAGGGCGACCACCGCGCCAGTCCGCGCGGCGGCCATGGTGGGCTCCAGCCCGGCGACGCCGACGATGGCGGACATCACCCAGTCGGCCTTCAGCTGGGCGGCCTCGATCACCGCCTTGCGGCCGGCGGCGGTCTCGAGGCCCGAGCCGTTCAGCCGCTCGCGCAGCTCGGGCAGCAGGCTCTCGTCATCGATGACGGCCAGCCCGGGGCGCCATTTCAGCGCCTGCTCGGCCAGCCGCTCGACGTTCTTGCCGGCGGTCAGGGCGACGATCTCGACTTCGGCGCTGCCTTGCCGGCCCGCCTCCTCGAAGAGCGAAAGGG
>DATCFQ010000644.1:0-5805 GCA_036509495.1 Caulobacteraceae bacterium | reverse complement strand
CCCCAGGGGCCGACCAAGGCCTCGTCGTCGGGGCCGAACAGGGCGAGCGTCGGAATGCCGGCCGCAGCGGCCATGTGGGTGAACGCCACCGCCCCGCCGACGAACAGCCGCGCCCGCTCCAGGCAGGCCTGGACCACCAGGGGGTCGCGCTCGCCCGTGAGGTCGATCCATCGATCGCGCGCAATGGTCCGGCGCAGCGCTTCGGCCGCGAGACGGTCCTGCGCCTGACCGACGATCAGCAGACGACCATCGGCGAGCGCGGGATGCTCGAGCAGCCGCGCCGCGAGGCGTGAGTAGCGCTCGACCGGCCAGGTCCGGCCGACCCAGCTCGCGCCGGGCGCCAGGGCGAGAAGCGGCCCGCCCTCCCCCAGCAAGGCCTCGGCGCGGCTCTGGATCTGGTCGGAGGTGAACAGGAACGGCGCTGGGGGTTCTGCCTCCAGCTTCAACAGGCGCGCCGCCTGCACCACCTTGTGGCCAAGGGACGGTTCGAGATCCAGCAGGCGGACCCGCCGCCGCGCCGGCAGGTTCTGCGACAGCTTGCGGCCGGCTGCGTCGACGATGAGGCCCCAGCGACGGTGGCGCAGCCGGCTCCAGAGGCCGATCGCGTCGCCGAGGCCCCTGCCTTCGTCGATCACCGTAGCCTCGCGCTTGGGCGCCTCGCGGAACAGGCCGGCCGCCTCCGGTCCGGTGACCACGGTGAAGCTGGCGTTGTCGATCTCGTCGTGCAGCCGCTTGAACACGCCGGTGACGAAGATCGCGTCCTCAAGCGCGGGGGGCGCGAAGAACAGGATGGGGAATGGGCCGGACGCCATAGCGTCCTTATAACGAGTGTCGGCGAGTCGATCCCAAGCCGGTTGGAAGAATCATGACAGCAGCATTCGCCACGCTCGGCAGCCGCGCCCTGGTCCGGGTGGCCGGTCCGGACTGGCGCGCCTTCCTGCAGGGCCTGGTGTCCAACGACGTGGAGCGTCTGGAGCCCGGCGCCATACGCTTCGCCGCCCTGCTCACGCCCCAGGGGCGCGTGCTGTTCGATCTGTTCATCGTCGGCGGCGAACAGGGATGCCTGCTCGACGTCCATGCCGCCCGCCGCGAGGCGCTGGTGCAGCGGCTGTCGATCTATCGCCTGAGGGCCAAGGTCGAGATCGCCGCCGCCGAGGGGGCGGTCTGCGCGCTGTGGAATACGGCCGCAGCGCCGGAAGGCTGGGCCCGCGATCCCCGCCTGGCCGAACTCGGCTTCCGCGGCGTCGACCGGCCGGTCCCCGCGGGCGCGGAGCGGGCCCTTGAGGACGCCTATGACGCCGTCCGGCTCGGGCTTGGGGCGCCCGACCCCGCGCGCGACGCGGTGCCGGACAAGACCTATCCGATCGAGGCCGATATGGACCTGCTGAACGGCATCGATTTCCAGAAGGGATGCTACGTCGGCCAGGAGACCACCTCGCGGATGAAGCGACGGGGCGGGATTCGCAGCCGCATGCTGCCGATCCGCTTCGAGGGTCCGCCGCCGCCATTCGGGGCGGAGGTGCTGGCCGGAGACCTCCGGGCAGGAGAGGTGCTCTCCGGGCGTGAAGGCGTCGCCATGGCGCTGCTGCGGCTCGACCGCATCGAGGCGGCCGACCTCACCGTCGGCGGCCGTCCCGTCCGCGCGGCGGCGCCTGGCTGGCTGACGCGCTAGTCGCCGGACAAAAAGGAGCCCGGTGGGGACGCCCACCGGGACAAGTCTGCAAGGCAATTGCGAGAAGGGGGGAACCCTTATCGCCACGCGGTTATAGCTGCGCCGAGTCCGCAGAATATTGCGGACGCGACCTCATCAGGCCATTTCATTTCAATTTAAGGCCGTCTCAGCAATTTTAAAGCAACTAAGATGCAACAAACCTCATATTTCAGCAACGTTATAGAAAATTGATCTCGATATTGCAATTCGTCTTGTGGCGCTTTTGACACAGCATGGCCGAATTGGGGGATAATCTTGGCTTGATGCTTGCAAAGCTCGTGTCCGACCAGAAGATTACCGTTGGGTTATGGTCCCCGCCGAGCGGTAGTCGAGCGGTGGAGAGCGTGCCCTCAATCAACTTTACACATCGGCTTGGCCCCGAACTCGATTTGCTGATTCTGACCTGAGGCTTCCACTGGGCTCTTCTATTCGAGTTCGAAGCATTCAGACGTCACCGGCCGAAACGAGCGGGCGCTGAACGATAGGGGGTAAAATGAAATCCGAACGTCTCACGCCCGCCTCGCGGCGGCGGTCCAGCACGCGCATGTTCGCCGGGGCGAGCATGGCCATCCTGTCCTTCGCCATGGTCGACGCCGTCACCGGCCAAGCCTACGCCCAGAGCAGCACGCCATCGGCGGCGCCCGCAGCGGCCCCCTCGGTCGGTGAAGTGGTGGTGACCGGTTCGCGTATCGCCAAGCGCGACTTCACCTCCACCAGCCCGATGGTGACGGTTGGCTCCCAGGCCTTCGAGAACACCGCCAACGTCGCGGTCGAGGCCACGCTGAACAAGCTGCCCCAATTCGCGCCCGACCAGGACCTCACCGGCATTCAGTCGCAGGACGTGCAGGAGAGCGCCACCCACACCATCGGCATTTCGACCGCCTCGCTGCGGGGCCTCGGCGCCAACCGCAACCTGGTGCTGGCCGACGGCCAGCGGCTGCAGCCGGTCAACGGCGCCCTGGTGGTCGACCTGAACTCGATCCCCTCAGCGATCATCGACCACGTGGAAGTGGTCACCGGCGGCGCCTCGGCCGTGTACGGCGCCGACGCGGTCTCCGGCGTGGTGAACTTCATCCTGAAGAAGAACTACCAGGGGATGGACGTCGACATGCAGTACGGCGTCACCCAGGCCGGCGACGGCCAGGAGTTCAAGGCCAGCGCGATCATGGGCACGAACTTCGCCGATGACCGTGGCAACGTGACCTTCTCGCTGGAGCACTACACCCGCGCCGCGTCCTTGGAGAAGAACCACTCGTTCTACACCAACGGCTGGGCCGACCCGACCACCACCACCAACGAGTTCTTCAACACCGGTTCGTTCTTCTACGGCTACAACAACCCGCCGACGAACGCCGCGGTGAGCGCCGTCACTGGCGCGCCGGTCGCGGTCGCGAGCGGCTTCAACTTCTTCACGCTCAACCCGGGCAACGGCTCGATCTCCGTCGGCCAGGGCGGCTTCTCCAACAACCCCGGCACCCTGGGCCAAGTCTACAACTACACCGGCCCGGTCGATGGCCAGCGTGTGGCCTACGAGAACTTCGTCGCGCCCAACGGCTCGATCATCCAGGGCCTGAAGACCAACCAGGTCGACGACTACTTCATCACTTCGCCCTTGACCCGCTGGTCGATGTACGGCGCGGCGCACTACGACATCACCGACAATCTGACGGCCTATGTGCGGGGCACCTTTGTCTCGACCCACACCGCGACCAACCTGTTCCCGACCCCGTTCATCACCGGTTGGACCACCAACATCCCGTTCAACCCGCTGACCGACGATCCGAACTCGCCGGGCTACCAAGCTCCGGGCACCCCCGGCGCCCTTGCAGCTAAGGCGCACCCGGTCACGGCCGCGCTGGCGACCCTGCTGGAGAACCAGCTGTTCGGCGTGCCGGCCTCGGAGTGGACCGTCAACCTGATCCCGTCCGCCAACACCGGCGGCTGGATACCGCCGCGCTCGACGGTCGACGACAATCAGGTCTGGCAAATGACCGCGGGCCTGCAGGGCAAGCTGCCCTTCCAGGACTGGACCTGGGAGCTCTACGGCTCTCACGGCCAGGCCTCCGACTACTCGATCGGCAATGGCTACACCTCGCTGCAGCGCTTCGAGACGGTGATCAGCTCGCCTGACTACGGCGCGAACACCACCTTCATCGGCAACCAGGGCGCGCCCAACAACGGCTTCGGCGTCGCCCACGCGCACTGCACCAGCGGCTTCTACGGCGCCATCTTCCAGGGCACCAAGCCATCGCAGGACTGTATCAACGCCATCACGGCCACGACCCAGAGCCGGGTGCTGGAAGAGCAGAACATCGTCGAATTCGACACCCAGGGCACCCTGTTCAAGCTGCCCGCGGGCGATCTGAAGCTCTCGCTCGGCGCGGACTTCCGCGACGAGTACGTGCAGTACAACCCCGACATCCTGCAGAGCACGGCGTCGTTCATCGACCAGGTGGCGGGCGTCTACCCGACCTCCTTCGAGAACGCGGCCACCTCGGCCCGGGAAGGCTACGGCGAACTGCTGGTCCCGGTTCTCGCGGACCTGCCGTTCGTGAAGCACTTCAACCTGGAACTCGGCGCCCGCTACTCGACCTACACCGCCTCCAACAACCTGTCGGGCCAGCACATCACCCCGCCGGGCGGCTGGACCTACAAGATCCTCGGCGACTGGGAAGTCACCGACTGGGCGCGCTTCCGTGGCGGCTACAACCTCGCGGTCCGCTCGCCCAACGCCGGCGAACTGTTCCTCGCCAAGCAGGAAGTGTTCGGAGGCTCCACCGCCTACGGCGACCCCTGCACCACGAGGTCGAATGCGCCCTTCGGCGCGGGCGGCGCCGCCATTATCCCAGGCGAACCTGGCGTCGACCCCGACCAGACGGTGGCCGGGGCTCCCGGATCGGTCTCCAACCCCTACCCGGTCTACAACACCAACGGCATCAACGGGGCCACCAGCGCCTACAACATCTGTAGAGCTCTGATGGGGTCGGGCGCCGCCTCCTACTACGGCGGCAACAACACGGTCCAAGCGCCTCCGGCTCCGGCTCCCTTCGGCTTCGAGAACCAGGTCGGCAACCAGAACCTGAAGGCGGAAAAGGGTCACACCTGGACCGCCGGCCTGGTGCTGAGTTCGCCCTGGCGCGCCAACCCGTGGATCGGCAACCTGCGTGGGTCGGTCGACTGGTTCGACATCAAGATCAACGGCGCCATCGAGCTGCAGGCCGTCGACGAGGTGAAGGCCAATTGCTACAGCCAGACCGCCCTGACGGCGACCGACATCGCCTCTGCGGTGAACTCGCCGGCCTGCCAGCTGGTGACCCGCCTGCCGGGCACCGGCCAGGAAGACACGGCCACGGTCGGTTACTCCAACGATGCGACGATCTGGACCGAAGGCCTCGACTTCGAGGTGGACGACAGCTGGAACTTCGACGACATCGGGCTGCACAGCATCCCCGGCCGGCTGCAGGTGAACTGGCTGCTGTCCTACCTGTTCAAGTACGACAGCCGGGCCAGCAACACCCCCGGGTTCGACCAGATCTATCACTGGGCGGGCACCCTCGGGCCGTCCCTGAACGGCATCGATCCGGGTTCGTCCTACAAGTACAAGATGAACACGACCGTCACCTACCTGGAGGGTCCGCTCAGCGTCAGCCTGAACTGGCGGTTCTACCCGCACACGCACTCGGCCCAGTTCCCGCTGGTGCCCGACCAGTCCCAGTGCGACAAAATCCTGAGCTGCACGCTGGACACGTCCGCCTACCACATCTTCGACCTGTCGGCGACGTACACCTTCATGAAGAACTATGTGCTGCGGGTCGGCGTCGACAACCTGTTCGACACCAACGCTCCGACGACGGGCGCCAGCACAGGCGTCCACGGCACCGCGCCGACGGCGAGCGGCTACAGCGCCGGGGGCTCGCTGGCGAGCGACGGCGCTGGCTTCACGACGCCGAGCATCTACGACACGCTCGGCCGCCGCTTCTACGTCGGCATCAACGCCAAGTTCTAGGCGTCCGCCAAAAGCTGAAAAGTCTCGGGGCGGGCCGCAAGGCTCGCCCCTTTTCTTTATGGCGGCGCGGGGGCGGCCCGAGAGGGGG
>DATCFQ010000643.1:0-6328 GCA_036509495.1 Caulobacteraceae bacterium | reverse complement strand
CCCGCCGTTGTTGTACTTGCCCGACAGCACCCCGCCGCCCAGCGGCGAATAGGGGATCAGGCTGACGCCCTCCTGCAGGCAGACCTGGGCCAGGGCGTCCTCGAAGCGGCGGTTGTTCAGGCTGAAGTTGTTCTGGATCGTCTCATAGCGGGCAAAGGCGTGCTGGCCGGAGACCTCGAGGCTCTTCATCAGGCCCCAGGCGGTCTCGTTGCTGCAGCCCAGGACGCGCACCTTGCCGGCGCGGACCAGCTCGTCCAGCGTCTCCAGCGCATCCTCGTAGCGGGCGCCGGCATCGGGCCAGTGGGTCTGGTAGAGGTCGATGTAGTCGGTCCCGAGCCGCGTCAGGCTGGCCTCGACGGCGCGGGTGATGTTGTGGCGATCGAGCGCGGTCTTGCCGGCGCGCTGGGCGCCCTTGATCCAGCCATGGCTCGGCCCGCAGACCTTGGTGGCCAGGATCACGGCGTCGCGGCGCTTGGTCTTCAGCCAGCGGCCGACGATCTCCTCGGTGCGCCCGGCCCAGTCCTCGCCCGGCGGCACCGGATAGTTCTCGGCCGTGTCGAAGAAGTCGATGCCCGCATCGAAGGCCTTGTCGAGGATGCGGAACGAGGTCGCCTCGTCCGTCTGCGACCCGAAGACCATGGTCCCCATGCAGATCTTCGACACCACGATCGCGCTTCGGCCAAGCCGCTTGGATTGCATCTGTCCGCCCCATGACTGTCGGTGTGATGCCCCCGGCCGGCCAGCCGAAAGCAGGGCTTGTTACGCGAGGGCGGTGGTGTGGGGCAAGCAAGCTGCCGTTCTACTGAGGGGCGGCGCAAGGGACTCCCGTTGCGAACGCGAGACAGGTCGGCTCATCTCCCGCCAAGGGGGAGATCGTGGCCAAGATCGAATTGCGAAGAGCGACTTCTGCGGACGCGAACGCCATTCGCGACCTCACCCGGGAAGCCTATGCAAAATGGGTTCCGCTGATCGGGCGAGAGCCCAAACCGATGACGGCCGATTACAGCGCCGCCGTCGAACACCACCGGTTCGACCTCATCTTTCGGGACGGCGTTCTCGCCGGCCTGATCGAAACCGTGGACGAAAGCGATGGGCTGTTGGTCGAGAACGTTGCTGTGACCCCGCGCTTCCAAGGGCTGGGGTTGGGCCGGACGCTGCTGGCCCACGCCGAGCAGCTGGCGCGGGACCTCGGCAGGCCCCGCGTCCGACTCTACACGAACCAGCTCTTCGCCGAGAACCTGCGCCTCTATCGGAGCCTCGGGTTCGAGATGGATCGGGAGGAAGACGTCGGAGTCGCGATCACCGTACACATGAGCAAGGTGGTGGTTCCGACCATCCGATAGCGCCAAGTCCCTGGCCCCCGCCTTCGCCATTCCCAAACCCGAGCCAGGCCGTAAGATGCCGGCGCTCAACGACACACAGAAACTCGGGATGGGTGGGATGAAGATTCGCGATATCGGCCTTTGCGCCGCGGCGGCCTGGCTTTCGATCGGCCTCACTGCGGCCTTCGCCCAGGCCGGCGGCCCGCCGGGGCCGGCCCCCGGCCCCTACGCGCCGCTGGCCGACAAGCCGACCTGCACGGCCGCGGAACTGCACGCCGCGACCGACGCCTATGTCGAGGCGCAGAAGCGCGGCGACATCTCCGGCCTGCCTCTGGCCGCCAACGCGCACTTCCTGGAGAACATGGCCACGGTCGACCGCGACAAGGGGCTCTGGAACACCAGGCTGCCGGTCGCCGACGCCATCAGCTTCCACGACACCCAGCGCTGCAAGACCTTCACCCAGATCATCGTCACCCAGGGCGAGCACCCCGCCGTGATCGGCACGCGGCTCTATCTGAACGGCGGCAAGATCATCCGGGTCGACAGCCTGGTCACCCACAAGGGCGACTGGCTGTTCAACGCCAACGCCTATCTGACCTATTCGACCAAGGAGGACTGGGGCCAGGTCGCCGAGGGCAAGAGGACCGCACCCGCCGAAATGATGCGGGGCGCCGACGCCTATCTGTCGTCCTTCAACGACAAGTTCACCGAGGTTCCCTGGGGAACCCCCTGCGCCCGCCTCGAAGGCGGCGCCTACACCAATCGCAAGGGCGACCCCAACGCCTCCTGCAACGTCGGCATCCCCGCCGGCGTGCTCTACATCGTCAACCGCGACTATCTGATCGACGAGGAGAAGGGCGTGATCAACGTCTTCTGCCGCTTCGGCGATTCCAGGAGCGGCATGCCCGACTCCCACACCTTCCGCTATGTCGATGGCAAGATCCATGGCGTGCACACCCTGAGCGTGAACCTCACCTCCAATCCCTCGCCCCAGGCCACCGACGACGGCAATATCGTGCGGCGGTAGGGACTGGTCCTGACCTTTCCGAGATGAAGCGCCTCCTCGGTCTCGCCGCCGGTATGATCGCCCTGGCCGGCGCCTCGCTCGCCGTCGCCCAGCCCGCCGGCGGGGGCCCCAGCATGCGCGGCGACGGGCCGCCGCCGGCCGCCCGGCCGTTCAGCGTGACCCGCGCCGATCCGGCCCTGGACGCCATCGTCCCGCCGGGCGTGAAGCTGGAAGTCATGGCCCAGGGCTTCGGCCTGAATGAGGGCCCCGTGTGGGTCCCGGACCGGCGCGGCGGCTATCTGCTGGTCAGCGGCCTGCTGGACAACGTCATCTACAAGATCACCCCGGACAAACAGGTCTCGGTCTATCTGGAGAAGGCCGGATTCAGCGGCGCCGATCCCAGCCAGACCGGCGCCCAGACCCGGTCCGGCCGCTCGCACGTGCTCTTGATCGGCCCCAGCTGCACGGGCCTGGACTCCCAGGGACGGCTGATCTGGTGCGCCGACAACGACCGGGCGGTGATGCGGCTCGAGAAGGACGGCGCACGCACGGTGCTGTCGGCCGGGGCGCCGGACGGACGGCGCTTCAGCGGCCCCAACGACATCGCCATCCGCCGGGACGACGGGGTCTACCTCACCGACAACGACTTCGGCCTGCGCGACGCCGGCAAGAGCCCCGACAAGCAGATGCCCAACGGGATCTGGCTTATCCGGGACGGCGCCTCAAGGCTGGTGCTGGGGGCCGACAGTCTCGGCGGCATCCCCAATGGCGTCGTGCTGTCGCCGGACGAGCGCTATCTGTACCTGACCAGTTTCAGCAAGCTGTGGCGCTATGAGGTGAAGCCGGACGGCGCGCTGGGGGACAGGATCCTGTTCGCCGACGGGCCCGGCATCGGCGACGGCATGAAGGCCGACCGGCAGGGGAACATCTATTCCACCGGCGGCGGCGGACCGGGGATCATCCGCATCACCTCGGCGGCCGGCAAGCTCCTGGGCTTCATCAACCTGCCGATCTATGGCGGCGAGCCCAAGAAGCAGATCTGCGCCACCAACCTGGCGTTCGGCGGGGCGGAGGGCCACGACCTGTTCGTCGCCGCCTGCGACGTGGTCTACAAACTGCGGCTGCGCAGCACGGGCGCGCGGTAAAGCACCTCCCCCCGCTCACCCCGGCGGAGGTGCGCCGGGGTGAGCGGGAATTGAGAGGGTAGTGCGGAATCGCGGACCAGCGGCCGCACCGAGGGCGGCTACTTGGCCCGGCCCAGATAGCCCTGGGCCTGCACCGGGATGGCGATCAGCTGGTTGCGGGCGGCGGGCGAGCCCCAGCCGCCGTAGAACACGATGCCGTAGAGGGTCCGCTTGTCCTTGCCGCCGAAGGCGACGCCGTGGATGCCCGGCGGTCCGGCGATGGAGCCCAGGAACTCGCCCGTGGACGAGAACACGTCCACCGCCGCCCCGGTGGCCACATAGAGCCGCCCTTGGGAGTCGACGGTCGAGCCGTCGGCCACGCGGCCGGTGTGGAGTTTGGCGAACTCGCGCTGGCCGGTCAGCGCGCCGTCGGCCTGGACGTCGAAGACATCCACGACCATGCCGTTGCCGACATAGAGCTGCTTTTCGTCGGGGCTGAGGATGATGCCGTTGGCCCCGCCCATGGCATCGCCGTACTGCGACACCACGCCCGCCGGATCGGCGTAGAGCAGCCCGCCCCCCGAGATGGCGATATAGACCCCGCCATGGGCGTCGGCGGAGAGGTCGTTGATGACGCCGCCGGTGCATTCCAGCGGCTCGCCATGGAAGCTCTTCGCCAGCAGCTTTCGGCTGGGCTCGAGCCGGACGATCGCCTCGGGCAGGCCGCGCTCGGCAACGAACAGCGCGCCGTTCTTGCTGCGCGAGACCGCGCCGGCGGTATTGGACGTGTAGAGAATCTTCGCACGGCCGGTGGCCGGATCGATCCGCATCACGTTTCCGGCGTCGTTATTGCCGACCAGGATCGAGCCGTTCGCCCAGGCGATGGGGCCGTCGACGTTGTTGCCCTCCCAGGCCCAGACCGTCTTCCAGCTCTGACCCGCAGCGATCACGCCCGGGATCGCCGCGGAGGGCGGCGGGAATTCCAGCGGCGGGGGCTGGGTCATCTTGGAAATCGGGATGCCGAACGCCTTGGGCGGGGTCTTGCAGCGCGCCACCAGCCTGGCGTAGCCGGGGTTCTGCCAGGTCTGCCGGCCATGGCCCGGGTCGAGCGCCGAGGACGGGCTCTGGGCCATGGCGGCGGCGGCCAGGGACAAGGCCACGCCCAGCGCCAAGGCTCCGGTCGTCTTTGCAAAGTGCGGCATGGTCACCTCCCGCCAAGCGTCAGCCCGACACTTTGACGGCGCACAGAGGCCAAGGACAAGCCCGCGCTCAGCCGCCTCTCGGCTTGGGGCCGTCCAGGCGCACGTCCCGGGCGTCGAGATAGTCGTAGATCGCGTCGATCTCGGCGTCGGTGAAATGGCTGAAGTTCGCCCGCGCGGTCTCCGACATCAGGCCGAGTTCGCGGCCGGAAGGCGTGTCGCCGGTGCGCATCAGGGCGTGGAACTGCGCCCGGCTGTAGCCGCCGCGGACCATCATGTCGGGCCCGGGCGCGCCGTGGCCGCCGGCGAGGTCGGTCCCATGGCACTGGCCGCACGCCAGGGCCGCCAGGTGTCGCCCGGCCTGGAACCGGGGGCCGAGGTCGATGGGCGGCCGGGCGCCGGCGATCCGCAGGGCCTCGGGGTGCATGAACCCCACCGCCAGGTCCACCCGCTGCATGAAGCCGGGCGCCGGTCGCACGGTGACCGCGCCCAGGGGCTTGAGGCTCCTCAGATAGCCGACGATGGCCGCCGTCTCCGCGTCGGTGAAACCCGCATAGACGTGCGAGGGCATGGCCAACTCGGAAGTCCCGTTGGGCCGCACCCCGCTGCGGATGGCGCGGTCCAGCTCCGCGTCGGTGCGCCGGGGGTCGATACGCGTCAGGTTGGGCGCGGCGAGGGGCGAGCCGGCGGCGGCCAGCATCTTCCCGGCCAGCTCGCGGCCATGGCAGATGCCGCAGCCGGCGACCTGCACCAGATGCCCGCCCTCGGCGATCGCCCCCGGGGTCGTGGCGGCGCGGACCGCCGTGGGGCGCAGCGGATGGCGCGCCTGCAGCACCGCCTGCGAGCGGGCCTGGACGACGGCATAGCCGCCGGCGACAACGAGCGCGGCAAGGGCGCCGAGGGCGATGGTCTTGAATGTGGCAGGGGTCATGCGCCGAGCTTTAGCGCGCCCGGCGCGGCCGCGCACCGGACTCGCATTCCAAATCCCGAGCCAGGCCGTAAGATGCGGTCGTCGAGCCAACGAAGAAACTCGGGATAGGTGGATGAAGACTCGCGATATCGCCCTTTGCGCCGCGGCGGCCTGGCTCTCGATCGGCGCGGCCGCGGCGGTCGCCCAGCTGAGCGCGCCGCCGGCGAGCGGCGCCGACCGGCAGGCCACCCGGCCGCGAAGCAGCACGACCTCGAACCTCCCGCCGCAGGACGAGGCGGTGCTGCGCGCCAGGCATCCCGAACTCTATGTCCTGCCCCCCGTGTCGCACAGCTACGCGCCCAGGAAGACCGCCTGGGGCGATCCGGACCTGCGCGGCATGTGGCCCATCGACAGCATCGGCGGCCTGCCGCTGCAGCGTCCCGCGACGATGGGTGATCGCGTCTTCCTCAGCGACGATGAACTGAAGGCGCGCGACGACCTGATGGACCAGTGGCGGCACGCCGCCGCCGACGAGATCAAGCAGAACAAGCTCGGCATGGGCAACTGGGTGGAGATGACCGGCGCCGGTCGTCGCACCTCGATGCTGGTCGACCCGAAGAACGGCCGGCTGCCCGAGCTGACCCCCGAGGCCAAGCGCCTGGACGCCATGGGCCGCTCGAGCTGGGTCAAGGGCCAGTCCTTCGACTGGGTGACCGACTTCGACAGCTGGGACCGCTGCATCACCCGCGGCTTCCCCGCCTCGATGC
>DATCFQ010000642.1:0-2122 GCA_036509495.1 Caulobacteraceae bacterium | reverse complement strand
CGCAGGGCGCGATCGGATGTTCGGTGGCGTGGACGATGTGGGCGGGAAACGTCGCCCCCTCGAACAGCTCGGTGAAGCCGCCCTGGTCGCCGCGCACGAAGCCGATGGTGTCGCAGATGGCCAGGCACAACAGGGTCGTGGCCGGGGGCTCGGTCTCGCCCCACCAGGCCCGGGAGGTGAGATTCCAGCCGGGAAGCAGGCCGGTGAAGGCATCCACCGCCCAGGTCATCCGGCGCGCGGCCAGCATCAGCCGCCGCAGCGGCAAGGGCTGGGTTGACCCTGTCTCCTCCGGGGCCTCGATGGAGCCCACGATCTCATCGGCATTCCAGTCGTGCACAGCCAGATGGTCCAGCCAGCCGCCGGCCGAGGAGCGGTCTTCGATGCGCAGCCGGCCGCCCAGGGGCGCCGCCAGGGCGACCTGCAGGGTGCGCTCTCCGGCGAAGGGCATCGGCGCTTTGGAGCCCCGATGGACCAGCCTGATCTCGGCCTGGGCGATCAGCTCGCCCGGGCGGCAGACATGGCCGTCGGGGCGCAGCCACCGCAGCCCCGAGCGCCGCACACCGAAGCCTTCGGCTTCCAGCGGTCCCAGGGCGAGAGGCGTCTTCATGCAAGCCGCCTCGCCGACCACATCCGCTCGTGCCAGACGATCCCGGCGACGACGACCCGGAAGGCGCGCGAAGGCGGGACGTCGATGGGCTCGGCCGGGTCCGCACTCAGCAGTCCCAGCACCGCATCGGCGTCGAAGTCCGCGCCCGGCTCGGCGGTGAAGGCGCGAAGCAGGCCGGCTTCGTGTGCGACCACCCGATGGTAGGTGATCGGCGGGCAAAGCTCGCCGTAGGATGTGCTGAGGTCGAGACTGAAATCGAACAGGCGAGCGCCGCGGGCGATGCCGTCGCCGGCGCGCACCTCGACGGTCTGGATCTGGCCCTTGGCGCCTTCGGTCACCAACGACGGCATGCGCAGCGCATAGATCATCGACATGCCCTGCAGCTGGACGCTGCAGGATCTAGGCCTAGGCAAGTCGCCGCAGCCGGGCAAGACTTAAGGCCGGCCGCCAGGGGAGACGACAGATTGAGCGCGATCGACGACGCGGGTGACGGCGCGCTGGTCAGCTGCCTCATGGTGACCCGGCTGTCTCACGACCGCATCGATCGGGCGCTGGCCGCCATCGCGGCGTTCCAGGCCCAGACCCACGCCCGCCGGGAGCTGGTGGTGGTCATCGACCAATCCGCCGACGCGGCGGGCCGCCGCGCCCTCCAAACCGCGCTTCACAGCGCCGGACCCGCGCCCATCCGCGTGGTCGAGATCGAGGGGACGCCGACCTTGGGCGCGCTGCGCAACCGCGCCCTGGCCGCGGCCGAGGGCGAATACGTCTGCCAGTGGGACGACGACGACATCTACCATCCCGAGCGGCTGTCCGCGCAGCTGGCGGCGCTCCGCGACGGCGGCCACGAGGCGCTCTATCTGGAGGACGTGCTGCAGTTCTTCCCCGCCTCCCGCACGCTCTACTGGACCAACTGGCGCGCGACCGAGGCCGGCGGTCATCCCGGCACGCTCCTCATGCGCCGCGACGCACCGGTGCGTTATCCGGAGAGCGGGCCCGAATCCAGGCTGGGGGAAGACTTGGCGCTGGCTCGGGTGCTTCGTGTCCGCGCCAGGCTGGGGAGGCTCGCCAAGTCGCCGCATCTGTTCGCCTACGTCAGCCATGGCGCCAACAGCTGGGACGACGGCCATCATCGGATGCTGGCCGAGACCCTGGCCATCTCCCGTGGGCTGCTCAGCCGCCAGGAGGCGATGGTGCGCGAAGGCGTGGCGGGGCTCGATTTCGGCCGGGGGACCCTGCGCGTGTACGGGGCCAATGGCCCGGCCTTCGAGATTCCCGCGCCGGCGCCGGCCTGAGCGCGCCTCAGATCAGCCGTTCGACTTGCGCTTCTTCGAAGGCTTGGGCTTGGGGCCCTTGGGTGGACGGTCCGGCCGCGGGGCGGCGGGCGGGCTATCGAGACGTGGCGTCCAGGGCCGGGCGGACGCGGAGGCCGCTCCCTTGCCTTTGGCCTTGGCCGCTCCGCCTTCGTAGCGCCGCGGCGCAGGGCGTGCGGCCTCGGGGCCTGAGCGGTGAGGGGCC
>DATCFQ010000641.1:0-5940 GCA_036509495.1 Caulobacteraceae bacterium | reverse complement strand
CAGGGCGTTGCGTTCGAGCCGGCCGAGCTTGCGGCCCTGGGCTTCGGCCTCCGGGTCCGGCCGTTTGCGGGAGGCGCGGAAGACGCCCAGCGGATCGGCGAAGCCGCGCCCGGCGCCGGCGGCGAAGGCGGCGGCCTCGCGCGAGTAGCGGGAGGCGCGGAACTGCCAGGTCGGCCGGTCGCCGGTGCGGGCGGAATCGCGCTGGCGATCCATCTCGCCCTCGTTCATGCCGGCGAAGAAGTCCCAGCCCCGATTGTACTCGGCCGCGTGCGGCTGGCAGAACCAGTAGTGGTCGTTCATCCGCTCGCGCGACTTGGGCGCCTTGGCGGTGGCCACAAGGAGGCAGCCAGGATGCTCGCAGCGGCGCTCGCCCGGCTTCAGGGCGTTGACATCGTCCTCGCCCTCGCGCGGCGGCCGCACGCGGATGTCGACGAACTTGGGCTTATATTGAAACGCGCGGCTCATGAGCCGAAGTATGTAGACCGACAGGTCTCATTCAAGGATTGACAGGCGGATATTATGGGCCGTGTGGCGGACAGACTACGCGAGGCGCTGAACCAGCGGTTTTCGCCCGAGACGCTCGAGATCACCGACGACAGCCAGCGCCACGCCGGCCATGCCCACGCGCACCCGGACGGCGAGAGCCACTTCTCCATCACCATCGTCTCGCCCGCCTTCCATGGCCTCTCGCGCCTCGAACGCCAGCGCTGCGTCCATGCCGCCCTCGCCGATGAACTGGCCGGACCGGTGCACGCCCTGTCGGTGAAGGCGCTGGCCCCCGGCGAGCCGTGACCTTGTCGCTTCGCTTAGGCTAAACTCCTTTCGTGCAACAGGTTTCCCATTATTTGCTGCAGCCGCGGCTGCTGATCCTGGCGCTGCTGGTGCTGTCGGCGACGGCGGTCCACCTGCGCGGCCGGGTGCGGCTGAAATTCGCCCGCCAGCTCACCGACCATTCGACCTTCGTCGCGCCCTACAACGCCTTCGCCTATCTGACCTCCAAGACCGCGCGCGGCCCCTATCTGGAGGCGGGGGCCTTTCCCGAGCTCAGCCGGCTCACCGACAACTGGCAGGTGATCCGCGACGAGGGCCTGCGGCTGATGGACGAGGGCATGGTGCGCGGCGCCACCGCCAATAACGACATCGGCTTCCACACCTTCTTCAAGCGCGGCTGGAAGCGATTTTACCTGAAGTGGTACGACGACCCCCAGCCGTCGGCCGAGCGGCTGTGTCCGAAGACCGTGGCGCTGCTGGACCAGGTCCCGTCCGTGCACGGGGCGATGTTCGCGACCCTGCCGCCGGGCGGACGGCTGGGCGCCCACCGCGACCCCTTCGCCGGCAGCCTGCGCTACCACCTGGGTCTGCGCACGCCCAACAGCGACGCCTGCTGGATCGAGGTCGACGGCCGTCGCTACAGCTGGCGAGACGGCGAGGCCGTGGTGTTCGACGAGACCTATGTCCACACCGCCCTGAACGCCACCGACGTAACCCGGCTGATCCTGTTCTGCGACATCGAGCGGCCGCTGTGGGGACCGGCTGCGGCGATCAACCGCTGGGTCATGCGCCATATCATGCGCGCCACCGCCACCCAGAATGTCGAGGGAGAGCGGGTCGGCGCCATCAACCGCGCCTTTGGGACCATCTTTGCGGTCAAGGAGGCCGGCCAGCAGCTCAAGGCCAGGAACCGCAGGCTCTACTACGCCCTGAAGTACGCGGTGATCGCGGCGGCGCTGGCGCTGCTGCTCTGGCCCTACTGAGGCCCGCGGGGCAGGGGGGATGAGCGAGGGGGCGGCGGTCCGGCCGCGGCCATTGAAGCGCAGCATGCGGGTCATCGGAGTCCTGCTCCTCACCCTCTCGGCGGTGACGCCGGCCTCGTCGGTGTTCGTGGGCGTGCCGACGGTGATTTCCGAGGCCGGCACGGGGGCCTTGATCAGCATGCTGATCGGCGCGCTGCTGGTCGCGCCCATCGCCTGCGTCTACGCCGAGCTGTCGTCGGCCTTCCCGATCGCGGGCGGCGAATACGCCCTGGTCGGGCGCACCCTGGGACCGGCGGCGGGATTCGCCATGCTCGGCCTCACCGTCGCGGTGAACATGCTCGCGCCCGCCGTGCTGGCGCTGGGCGTGGCGACCAATCTGGCGCCCATCTTCCCGGGCCTCGACGCCACCTGGACGGCGGTGGCCATCGTCGCGGCCACCACGCTGCTGGGCGTGCTGCACGTCCGCACCAACGCCTGGGTGACGGGCATCTTCCTCGCCCTGGAGCTGCTGGCCCTGGCCGCCCTGGCCTGGCTCGGCCTCGTCCACCTGCAGCGGCCGGTGGGCGATCTGCTGCTGCATCCGGTGATGCTCGCCGGCGGCGGCTTGCACCCGGCCACGGCGGCGGCCATCGGCCTCTCCGTCTCGGTCTCGATCTTCGTCTACAACGGCTTCGGAGGGGCGGTGTACTTCGCCGAGGAGATGCACGAGGCGCCCCGCCTGGTGGCTCGCGCCATCCTCTGGGCCGGGGTGATCAGCGTGCTGACCGTGTTCCTGCCGGTGGCCGCCGTGCTGCTGGGCGCGCCGGACCTGAAAGCCCTGCTGGCGAGCGCCCATCCGTTCGCCGATTTCCTGGACCGCGCCGGCGGTCCGTGGCTGCGCACCCTGGTCGGGCTGGCGGTGGCCCTGGCCATCATGAACGCCGTGCTCGCCGCCGTGCTGCAGAACGGCCGGTTCTTCTACAGCTCGGGCCGCGACGAGGCCTGGCATCCGCGCATCAACGCGGCCTTCCTGCTCACCCATCCCCGCTTCAACTCGCCCTGGATCGCCACCCTGGCGGCCGGAGCATCGGCGATGCTGATGTGCTTCATCGGCCTGGACCGGCTCCTGGTGCTGACCGGGGCTGGGCTGTCGGCGACCTATGGCGCCCTTTGCGTGGCGGCCATCGCCGGACGCCGCACGGGGTCGAGCGGCCGCGCCGCCTGGCGCATGCCACTCTATCCGCTGGCGCCGCTATTGGGCTTCGCCGGTTCGGCCTACGCCCTCGTGGCCGAAGGGCTGGACCCGGACGTCGGCCGCATCAGCCTGATCGCCACCGCCGCCTTCCTGGCCGTCTCCCTGGCGTACTACGGAGCGGTGGTGAGGCGGCGGGGCGCTTGGGCGATCCGGGACCCCGAAGAGTCCTAGGCGGCGCTGTTCCTCGCCCTGTTTCCCGCCCAGATGGCCATGACCATCAGGCCGCCGACGATGGCGAGGTGCTCGAGCACGGTGTAGAACTCGGTGTGCGCCTGCGGGTCCTTCATGGTCCAGAAGGCGTGGGCGATCGGGATGGTCAGGACGGTGAAGCCGCCGAGCAAGGCCGCGCCGAGCCAGGCCCACTTGTCGGTGATCACCACCAGCACCGTTCCGACCAGCAGGGTCGCCAGGGTGAAGATCGCGAACAGCAGCGGCGGGTTCAGGTTGAAGTGGGCCATGGTGCCGGTCCATGCGCCGAAGCCCATCCCGTGCTCGACGAACGCGGCCCAGAACGGTGTGGTCAGGATGACCCGCGCCAGGATCTGGAACAGGCGGTTGTCGGTAATCGCGTTCACCCAATTGGGCGCCATGTCGTATCCCCCTATGAACGCCGCGTCCCGGCGGCGTGCGAGTGTTCGGTAAATCGCCGATAAATTCAACGTGGCTCGGCTTCAGGCCGGCCAGCCGCCGGCGCCGACGGCCTGGAACAGGGCGACGGTATCGGCATAGCGCGCCGCGCGGGCCTGGATCAGGGAAATCCGCGCCTGATGGTAGGCCTGCTCGGCGTTGAGCACCGAGACGGCGCTGACTTCGCCCAGCTGCACCTGCTTCTGCGAGATCTCGAGGCTCCGGGCGGCGGAGGTCTCGGCCAGGACCGCGGCGTTCAGCGCTTCGTCGTCGAGCTGCAGCGCCTGCATGGCGTCGGCGACGTTCTGGAAGGCCTGCAGCACGGTCGAGCGATACTGCTCGCGCGCCTGGTCATAGCCGGCGCGGGCGGCGCGCTCCTGATGCTTCAGCTGGCCGCCGTCGAAGATCGGCTGGGCGACATCTCCGGCGACCTGCCAGAACAGGTTCGGCGAGGACGCCAGCCCGCCTAGGGTCGACGCCGCGCTGCCGCCGCTGGCGCTCAGGGTGATGCTGGGCAGCCGGGCGGCGGCTGCGACGCCGACCGCGGCGCTGGCGGCGTGCAGATTGGCCTCGGCGGCGCGGATGTCGGGCCGCCGCTCGACCAGGGTCGAGGGCAGGCCGGCCGGGACGTCATGGGGCAGGGTCAGTTTGGAGAGCTCGACAGCCCCGCCCGGCCCCTCGGCCGGGAAGCGGCCGCCGAGGATCGCCAGCAGATCGCGCTGCTGGGCCAGCTGCTTCTGCAGCGGCAGCAGCGACTGCTCGGCCTGGGCCAGGGCGGTCTCCTGGGCGGCCACGTCGGCGCCGGAGATCTGGCCGGCGTCGTGCTGCCTGCGCATCAGGTTCAGGAGGCGGGTCTCGACCTCGATGATGTCGTGGGTGGCGGCGATCTGCTCGCGCAGGCTGGAAACCAGCAGGGCCGCCTGCACCACATTGGACGTCAGGGTCAGATAGGCCGCTTCGGTCTGGAACCTCTGCGACTCGGCGCGGGCGGCGGCGCCTTCGATCTGCCGGCGCACGCCGCCGAACACGTCCGGCGTGTAGCTGACCGTCACCTGGGGCGTGTAGAGGCTATAGGTCTGGGCGTTGTTGGCCACCGTCGGCGCGATGGTCGCCGAGGTCCGGTTCCTGAGCGCCTGGGCGCCCAGGGCGACGGTCGGCAGGAGCGCGCCGCGCTGGGCGTAGAGCAGCTCGCGCGCCTGACGCAGCGCTGCGTCCGCCGCCGCGACGTCGGCGTTGTTGGCCAGGGCCTGGGCGACCAGGGCGTCCAGTTCGGCGGAGTGGAACACCGTCCACCAGCGCGATGGGATGTCCATGCCCAGCACGATGCGCTGGGACTCGGCGGAGGCCGGCGCGGCGGCAGCCTCGGGCGGCAGGAAGCCGGAGACCTTCGGCGGCGCCGGCCGCTGGAAGTTCGGGCCCACCACGCATCCGGGCGCCAGGGCCAGGGCGGCGCCGGCGAGCAGCAGGGCGCGGCGGATGGGCATGGGCGGGCTCATTCGGCCGGCGCCAGGGCGGGTTCGCCGTCGGGCAGGGTCTCAACCCGCGATCGGCCGAAGATGTCCACCAGCACCGGCAGCACGGTCAGGATGAACACTGGCGCCAGAAGCACGCCGCCGACCACCACCAGGGCCAGGGGCCGCTGCACCTGCGAGCCGATGCCGGTCGAGATGGCGGCGGGCAACAGGCCGACGCAGGCTGCCATGGAGGTCATCAGCACTGGCCTGAACTGGCCCTGGCAGGCCTGCAGCACCGCCTGGGCGCGATCGTAGCCGGTGTCGATCAACCGGTTGAAGGCGGCCACCACCAGGATGGCGTTCATCACCGAAATGCCGAACAGGCCGATGAATCCGATGGCGGCCGAGACGCTGAGCGGGGCGCCCGTCAGCCTCAGCGCCAGGATCCCGCCGATCATCGCCATGGGCAGGACGCTCGCCGCAAGCAGGGTGTCGGTCAAGCTGGAGAAATTCACGAACAACAGGAGCACGATCAGCGCCAAGCTCAGCGGGATGGCCAGGGCCAGGCGGCCCATGGCGTTCTGCAGGTCGCCGAGTTCGCCGACCCATTCCATCCGGTAGCCCGAGGGCAGGGGCGCGGCCTTGGCCACCCGGCGCTGGGCGTCCAGCACCGCCCCGCCCAGGTCGCGGCCGCGGACGCTGAACTTGATCGGGATGTAGCGCTCCTGGTTCTCGCGGTAGATGAAGGCCGCGCCGGAGACGAGTTTCACGTCGGCCACGTCGCTGAGCGGGATGGGCGCCACGCCATTGCCGCCGGGACCCTTGGCGCCGATGGTGATGCCGCGGATGGCCTCCAGGCTGCGGCGATATT
>DATCFQ010000640.1:0-8007 GCA_036509495.1 Caulobacteraceae bacterium | reverse complement strand
GACCACTGTGTCGTCCCAGCTCGACGCCCAGGACACCGCCCTGACCGAGGTTTCCGATGGCGGCCAGACCGCCCGCCAGGCCATCGCCCAGGCGATCGCCAGCGGCAGTTCCGACGGCCTGATGGCCTCGATCCAGAGCGCCTTCAGCCAGACCGTCGACGGCCTGAACACCCAGTACAACGGCGCCTATCTGTTCTCGGGCGGCAAGGTGACCACTCCGCCGGTGGCGGCCCAGACCCTGACGGACCTCACCACGCCTCCGCCGGGCGGCGTTTTCCAGAACGACCAGCTCTCCGCGAGCAGCCGGCTGAACGAGACCACCACCGTGCAGACCGGCATGCTGGCCAGCAACATCGCCAGCCCCCTGTTCAACGCCTTCCAGGCGGTCCAGGCGCTCAACGCCGGCCCGAACGGACCCCTGACCGGTCAGCTGACCACGGCCCAGCAGACGGCCCTGACCGGCCTGTTGCAGACCTTCGACTCGGCCAACCAGGGCATGACCGAGACGGTCGCCCAGAACGGCCTGATGCAGAACCAGGTCAGCGCCATCCAGACCGCCCAGACCCGGCGCCAGACCGACCTCACCGCCACCATCGGAAACATGGCCAACGTGGACATGGGCCAGGCCTCGGCCCAGCTCGCCAACGCCCAGACGGCGCTGCAGGCCTCCGCGCGGGTGTTCGAGTCGCTGCAGAGCACCTCGCTGCTGAATTTCCTGAACAGCTCCGGCACGGTCGGCTGACGCCGACGCCGCCGACATGGCCGCGGCGCGCGCCTTGCCGTCGGAAGATCAGCGCCTTCAGGCGGCTGCGGGCCCGGCGAGGTATTGCTCGTCGGTGACGTGCTCCATCCATTCAATGAACGAGCCATCGAGGGCTTCCTGGATGGCGATGTGGGTCATGCCGGTGGTGGGCGTCGCGCCATGCCAATGCCTATGGCCGGGCGGGCACCAGATCACGTCGCCGGCCCGGATCTCCTCGATTGGGCCGTCTTCGCACTGAGTCCAGCCGCAGCCCGCGGTCACCACCAGGGTCTGACCCAGCGGATGGGTGTGCCAGGCCGTGCGCGCGCCGGGCTCGAAGGTGACGCTCGCGCAGGACACCCGCGCGGGCGCGGGCGCCGTGTTCAGGATGTCGAGCCGGACGGAGCCGGTGAAGTATTCGGCCGGCCCCTTCTGGGAGGGCTGCGATCCGACGCGTTTGATCTGCATGGTTTCAGTCCCGTTTGCGGCCAAGGTGAGAGGCGAAGAAGCGCTTGAGTTCCCCGATCAGCTCGGCGTCCTCGGGCGCCGCGCCGCCGAAGCCGCCGTGAGGCATGGCTTCCCAGACATGGAGCTCAGCCTCCACCCCGCCGTTGCGCATCGCCCGGTGCAGCCGCACCGTGTCGGAGAGCAGCAGGTCGCGGGTGCCGGTCTGCAGCAAGGTGGGCGCGAAGCCCTTGGAATAGTCGCCATAGACCGGCGACAGGTAGGGGTCCCTGCGGTCGTGGCCGCCGGCATAGACGGCCCAGAACTCGGCCATGGTCGCGGCCTTCAGGAAGTCCAGCTGGTCGTTGACGCTATAGGTGTCGCTGAGCAGGGCGCCGTCGGTGCAGGGCGTCATCAGGCCGAGCGCCGCCGGCAAGGGCAGGCCCTCGTCCCGGGTCCTGAGGCCCGTGGCCGCGGCCAGGTTGCCGCCGGCCGAGCCGCCGGAGATCACGATGTTCTCGGGCCGATGGGTCTTCAAGAGCTCGCGGTAGACGCTCACGCGGTCGTCCAGCGCCGCCGGGAAGCGGTCGAAGGGCGGATAGCGATAGTCGACAGAGTAAGTGCGATAGCCCAGCCGACCGGCCTGGGCCGCGCCCTGGCCCGCACAGGCCTCGCCGCACATGAAGGCCCAGCCGCCGCCGTGGATATAGATGTGGGCCTTGTCCTGGTCTGAGGCCGCCAGATCGCGGGGCGTGGCGACATAGACCGTCACCCCACCGATGTCCGCCTTCTCCACCTCCGCGCCCGACTGCTCCAGCATCATGCGGGCGAGGGGCGCGAAGGTCTCGTCCACCTGGGCGATGGCCGCGCGCCAGGCGTCCATGTCGTCCGGATCGATCCGCTCGCGATCTCCGGCCCAGAACGGGGTGTTCAGATAGTCGCGCGCCGCCTGGCTCGCCGCCTGGGGCTCGGGGATCAGCTGGGATTGCAGCCGCACGCCGCCGGTCTTGATCGCTCCATCCATCTCGTCTCCCCCTACCCGAACCGGGCGCGATCGTGTGGCTGATCGAAATTCACCGGCGTGCCCTTGGGGATCACCCCCCAGCGGTTCACCCGCTCCAGCGAATAGTAGTTCTGCACATAGAGCCTGGGCTTCACCGTGCCCGCCACCTTGGGGATCGCGTGCAGGTCCAGGGTGTAGTTCCAGAGGTTGGGGAAATCGCGCAGCTGCTGGCGATTGCACTTGAACAGGGTGAAGTAGGCGACGTCGAAGCGCGCCAGGGTCGGGAACAGCCGCCAGTCCGCCTCGGTGGGCTTGTCCCCCGTCAGGTAGCGCTGCTTCGAGAGCCGCGCCTCGAGCTGGTCGAAGGTCCCGAACAGCTCGTCCCAGGCTTGCTCATAGGCGTCCTGGGTGCGGGCGAAGCCGCAACGGTAGGCGCCGTTGTTGACGGTCGGATAGATCAGCGCGTTCAGCGCGTCGATCTCGGCCCGCAGCGACTCGGGATAGAAGTCGAGGTCGTTGCCCGCCACGCCGACGAACTCCGTATTCAGCATACGGATGATCTCGGAGGACTCGTTGTTGACCACCTGGTTGGTCTGCTTGTCCCACAGCACCGGGATGGTGACCTTGCCGGTGTAGCCCGGGTCGGCCTTGGCGTAGGCCTCATAGAGATAATGGAAGCCGTTGACCTGGTCGGCGGTGCAGTCGGGGTAGTCGGGCCGCTGCTCGTAGGTCCAGCCGTTCTCGCGGAACCAGGGCAGGCAGTAGGAGATCGAGATGGCGTCCTCCAGCCCCTTCAGTGCGCGGTAGATGATGGTCCGGTGCGCCCAGGGGCAGTGGTAGCCGACATAGAGATGATAGCGGCCGGCCTCGGCCGGAAAGCTGGAGGAGCCGTCACGGGTGATGCGACCCCGGAAGCTGGATGCGATGCGCTGGAACTGGCCTCCCTGGCCGGTCTCCGGCGGATCCTCGTCCGTCCACTTGCCCTCGATCAGATAGCCCATAAGCGCGGTCCTTGGCTGAGCGGCACGCCCGCCAGTGAGAACGGCCAGCGGCGCAAGTCAACCGAGCCTGGAGCGAGCGCCACGCCGTCTAGCCCAGCTCCCGCCCGACCATCCTGCCCACCGCCGCGAACACCGCCTTGATCTGATCCGGCGTCGGCGATCCGCCCTGGACATAGGTGGCGATCAGGATCGGCCGGTCTGGCGCCGGCCAGGCCACGGCGATGTCGCCGGCGGCGTCGGCGCCGTTGTTGCCGGTCTTGTCCCCGATGCGCCAGCTTGGGGGCAGTCCGGCGCGCAGGCGGTCGGCGCCGGTCCGGCAGTTCACCAGCCAGCCGGTGAGCCGCTCGCGCGAAGCAGCAGCCAGCACATCGCCCAGCACGAAGCCGCGCAGGTCGCCGGCCATGGCCGCGGGCGTGGTGGTGTCGCGAGGATCGCCGGGCTTGGAGCGGTTCAGCTTCGGCTCGTTGTGATCCAGGCGCGTAAGCTTGTCGCCGACGCTGCGCCAGAAGGCGGTCATGGCGGACGGACCGCCGATGCTGGCGAGCAGCTTGTTGGCGCAGGTGTTGTCGCTCAGCTCCACGGCCGCCCGGCACATCTCCTCCACGGGCAGGCCGCCCTTGGCGAGGTTGTCCCTGGCGACCGGCGCATAGCCGAGCAGGTCGCCCGGTCCATATGCGATGATCCGGTCCAACCGCTCCTGGTTCCGATCGACGCGGTTCAGCACGCAGGCGACGAGCGACGCCTTGAAGCTGCTGCACATGACGAAGCGTTCGTCGGCGCGCCAGGCGAGCTTGCGGCCGCTCGTCAGATCGTAGGCGTAGACCCCGACGCGGCCGCCGGTCTGGCGCTCGTAGGTCGCAAGCTCCGGCGCCGGCGCCTCCGCCGCGGCGCGGGCCGCCAGGGGCCACAGGGCGAGACCGAGTCCCGACGCACAGAGGCGGCGACGGCCGATCGGGCCCAGATCGCTCATCGTCTTGATCCTCCCACGGCCAAGGTCGTGCCTCGACATTGTGGCGAGGCTCGGGCAGTCGCTACGATTGCGGCGGCCGTCACAAGCGACCATCTGCCGAAGGCCAAACTCCGGAGCCGTCATGCCGTCCCCCGCCAGCGATGTCGCCTTCAGCCCCGCCGTCAAGGCGGTGCAGGTCCGCAAGGGCTCGCGCGAGATGCTGGCCGAGGCCGAAACGACTCCCGATGGGGAATGGCCGACCCGCATCCGGCCCGACCTCGCCGAATTCATCGCCAGCCTGACCAGCGTCTACCTGGCCACCGCCAGCGCGGCCGGCCAGCCCTATATCCAGCACCGCGGGGGGCCGCCCGGCTTTCTCAGGGTGCTGGATGACCAGACCATCGCCTTGGCCGACTTCGCCGGCAACCGCCAGTATGTCACCCTCGGGAACCTCAGCGAGAACGCCAAGGCCTGCCTGTTCCTGATGGACTATTCCGCCCGCCAGCGGGTGAAGGTGTTCGGCGAGGCCCGCGTGGTCGAGGACGATCCCGAGCTGCTCGCCCGGCTGGCGCCCCAGGGCTATCGCGCCCGGCCCGAGCAGGCCATCGTCTTCAAGGTGACCGCCTGGACCGCCAACTGCCGCCAGCACATTCCCCAGCGCTTCGAGGTGGCCGATGTGGCGCGCGTGGTGGCCGACAAGGACCGGCGCATCGCCGAGCTGGAAGCGGAGGTCCTCGCCTCGAGGGCGGCACCGGGATCGCAGCCATGATCGAAGTCACCCCCGAGATCGCCCTGGACGAGCGCGAGATCGAGGAGAAGTTCGTCCGCGCCGCCGGGCCGGGCGGCCAGAACGTCAACAAGGTCTCCACCGCCGTGGAGCTGAGGTTCGACGTGCGCGGATCGCCATCCCTGCCCGACCCCGTGCGCGCGCGGCTGGAGCGCCTGTGCGGCCGCCGGCTGACCCTGGAGGGGGTGCTGGTGCTCCTGGCCCAGCGGTTCCGCACCCAGGAGCGCAACCGCCAGGACGCGCTCGACCGCCTGATCGAGCTGATCGCCCGCGCCGCCGAGCCGCCGCCGCCGCCGCGCAAGAAGACCCGCCCCACCCTGGCCTCGAAGCGCCGGCGGCTGGACGGCAAGGTCCGGAGGGGTCAGGTGAAGGCGATGCGGGGGCGGCCGGAGTCCGACTGACTTGGTCTCTCCCCCCATCCGCTCGTCCTCGCGAAAGCGGGGATCCGGGTGTTTTTCGTTTTGGTGGGCGGGAGTCCTTGAGGCTCGGAAAAAAGCCTGGGTCCCCGCTTTCGCGGGGATGAGCGGGACAAGAGGGGGCCCCAGCCCTAGGCCGGCACGTCGATGGCGTGGAAGTCGTCGGTGTTGTTGACGTGCGGAAAGGGCGTCGACGGGACCGGCACGCCCAGGAAGGCGCAGAGCGGCTCCCAGCCCTGGGCGACCTGGTAGATCAGCAGCCTCTCCGGCGCGATCTCGCGGCGCACCGCGGCGTTGTGGGCCTCGAACATCTGGATCATCACCTCCCTGGACGGAGGCCCGCTGCGCACCTGTTCGTCGCGGTCCGGCCAGCCGCGCCGGGCGAGCTTGGCGATGATCGCGCCCACCGGAGAGCCCTGCAGGGTCTGGCGATGCCGGGGCGAGAAGATGGTGGCGGCCATGGAGTCGTACCAGCGCTCCAAATCCCGCTCGGTGAGGATCACCTTGGCGTCCGGATAACCGTCCGCGAGCTGGCGCCAGAAATAGACGCCGGGTGCGTCGGTGCAGGATCGATAGGCGCCGAAAACCTCCTCCCACGCGACCTCCCCGCCCTCCCCCAGGCGCTCCCAGAGCGGCCACTGCTCGGGATGGGCGAAGACCTCGGTCATGTGGTGGCAGGGGCCGAAGCCGAGCTGTTCGAGCGCGGTCTTCAAGGACAGGGTGCCGGTGCGCGGCATGCCCGCGCCGATCACTTGCAGAGGCACCTTGAATTCTCCTGTCGCCAGGCGATGGCGTATCGCGCCCGGCCGCGGCCGGCAACGCCGGCGGGCGTGGCGCTCAAGACGCCAGCGACAGCGCCGTCTCGACCTCGGGCGTCAGCGCGTGCACCTGCCGCAGGTCCCCGCGGCGGCCGATGGTGGTCTCGATCCAGCCGACCACCTGCGCCGGCGGGCAGTCGTTGAGGAAGTGGTTGCCGCCCTTGATCTCGATGAAGCGGGTCGGGACCAGGGTGGTGTCGGCGATGGCGCGGGCCACCTCGATGGGGGCGAAGTCGTCCTTGTCGCCATGGATGATGGTGATCAGGAACGGGAAGCGGTTGAGCAGCTTGAACACCGCGTTCAGCTGGCGCGGCTGGCCGGCGCACTCCATCACGGCATGGCGCAGATCGCGCGGGATCAGTCCCGCCACCCTCTGGCCCATGTCGATCAAGAGCCGCGCCGTTGGCCCCGACTTGCCGAAATAGCCGGAGACCAGCACCAGGCCCGCGGTGTGGTCGGGACGCTCGGCGGCCATCAGGGTGGCGATGGCCGCGCCATAGGACTGGCCGACCAGCAGGATCCTCTGCCCCGGCTTGGGCTCCAAGAGCGGCAGCAGCGCTCTGGCCTGGGTCTCGATCTTGGGCACGCAATCCACCGGCTCGGAGTTGGCGAACCCCGGGCGGTCGACCACCACCATCTCCCGGTCGGGCGGCAGGGCGGCCATCACCGGAGCCCAGTATTCGGCCCAGGACGGCGCGCCGGTCACCACCACGATCTTCCAGGGCGCCGGGGCCTTGCGCGGCGTCGACAGCGCCGAGATGCGCCAGCCGAGGCCGTCGCCGGCCTCGAAGCTGATGCGCTTGATCACCGTATCCGGATATTCGCCCGAGGTCGGAACGTGTTCGCGCCGACCCGATACGGCGCAGGCGATGCATGCGCCGAAGATCGACAACAGCCCGCGCGGTCGCTTGCGAGCCACGGTCTTCGCCTCCTCTGATTCAAACGCCCTGAAGGCCAACGCCGGCCGCGCCGCCGGGTTTCGTGCTCACGAAGGGGCGAGCAGACCTTGTGTGACCCATATGCCACACTACATCCGATCGAGGCGTGGATTGTGCTTGATCGAAGGCAGTCCGCGTCAATCCGCCCAAATGGGGATGACATGAATATCGACATCTATTCGGACCGCGCCAAGCAGGCGGTGCAATCGGCGCAGTCGCTGGCCCTCGCTCGCAGCCACCAGCAGCTGGGCCCAGAGCACCTCTTGAAGGTGCTGCTGGAGGAGAAGGACGGCCTGGCGCGCCAGCTGATCCAGTCGGCCGGCGGCCGGCCGGAGGCTGCGGCCAGCGAGGCCGACGCCCTGCTGGCCAAGACCCCCAAGGTCGAAGGCGGCAATGGCCAGCTCTATCTGAAGCCCGAGACGGCCCGGGTGTTCGCCAAGGCCGAGGAGGACGCCAAGTCCCACGGCGACGCCTTCGTCACCACCGAGCGGCTGCTCGCCGCCATCGCGGCCGACGGCGGCGCCGCGGCCGACGCCCTGAAGAAGGCGGGGGTCACCGCCAAGGGGCTGGAGGCCGCCGCCGAGAGCGTCCGCAAGGGCCGCACCGCCGACTCCGCCTCCGCCGAGGAGGGCTATGACGCGCTGAAGCGCTACGCCCGCGACCTGACCCAGGCCGCACGCGACCAGAAGCTCGACCCGGTGATCGGCCGCGACGAGGAGATTCGCCGCACCATCCAGGTGCTGTCGCGCCGCACCAAGAACAACCCCGTGCTGATCGGCGAACCCGGCGTCGGCAAGACCGCCATCGTCGAGGGCCTGGCCCAGAAGATCGTCTCCGGTGACGTGCCTGAGACCATCAAGGGCAAGCAGCTCTACACCCTCGATCTTGGGGCCCTGGTCGCCGGATCCC
>DATCFQ010000639.1:0-2181 GCA_036509495.1 Caulobacteraceae bacterium | reverse complement strand
GTACGCGCCGTTCGCTCCGACCGACCTGCGGACCCTGAACTTCGACCAGCCTGAGAAGAACAATGAACACGCGATCCGCAACAGCCTGGAGATCAAATATCAGCTGTCGGACGGCATCACCCTGCGGTCGGTCACCGGGTTCCAGTACAACAAGGTGATCGACCTATATGATTCCGACGCCTCGAACGGACCGCCGGCCCAGTACGAAGCCCAGGACGTTTCGGAGCGGCCGATCACGCAGGAATTCAACATCCTCTCGCCGGCTAATGGACCGCTTAAGTGGATCCTCGGCGGCTTCTACTGGCACGACAGCATCAAGGTCGGCATCGACCTCGACACGGCGGCGCAGCCGCACACCTTCGTCACCATCTTCACCGAGAAGACCTCCGAGGCCGTGTTCGGCCGCGTGCAGTACGACCTGACCAAGGCCCTCCAGTTGGAGGTGGGGGGGCGCTACACCCACGACGTCGTGAACAATGGGGGCCAGATCCAGATCGGTTTCCCCGGCCAGCCGCCGTTCGTGACCATCCCGAACGTCGGGAGCTACGCAGGCGACAATTGGACCGGCAAGGCCGCCCTCAACTACACGCTTAACGACGAGAATTTCCTATACGTCTTCGCCTCCAAGGGAGCCAAGGCGGGCGGCTCGAATGGCGCCACCAACTTCCTGCCGGAGACGGTCTGGGACTACGAGGCGGGCTGGAAAACCCAGCTGTTCGACCGCAGGTTGCGACTTCAGCTCGACGGCTTCTACAACAACTACAGCAACTATCAGGTCGACGGCATCATCGACCCGGCCACCGGAACGTCCGGCACCGGCAATACCAAGGGCGCGATCATCAAGGGGGTGGAACTGCAGGGTCAGGGCCGGCTCGGCGGCCTGTCCCTGGACTTCGGCGCGGCGTGGGTGGACTCGAGCATCGGCGCGGTCACTCTGACCAATAAACGCCTGCTCCCGAACGGAGGAAGCAACCTTGGACCCCAGTGCGCGGCGGGCGTTCCGTCCAACCCGCCAGTCTGCTTCAACTACGGGCCCTATTTCGTCTCGGTCGCAGGCCGGTCGAACACCTATGCGCCACGCTGGACGTACAATTTTGGCGCTGAGTACACCTTCGACATGGGGCGGGGGGCGACCCTGACCCCGCGGATCGATTACTCGTATCAGGGCTCGCAGTGGACCACGCTCCTGGAGAACTCCACCGACTTCCTCCCGAGCCACGGGCTCTGGAACGCCAGGCTGACCTACTCCCAAGGCCGCTACAGCCTGACGGGCTATGTCACCAACCTCGCCAACAAGACCTACGTCAGCGGTCAGTTCATCAACGACGAGTTCCTGGGTCCGCCTCGACAGTTCGGCGTGCGCGCATCCTATAACTTCTAGGGACTCCACAGGGGCGGCCGTCGCGTCGCCGCCGCCCCTGCCCTTGTTCCTCCGGGCCGCCGGTGCGGCGTTTCTTGGAAGGTCCTCGCGATGTCGTGGAACGTTAGAGTCGCCTTTCCCGCTGGATGGCTGGCCCGAATGGTCTCGGCGACCGCTTTGGCGCTGGTCTGCACGGCGCCGGTGACGGTCCATGCCCAGGACCCGGCGGCCCGGCCCGCTGTCCGGATCGACGACGACGGAACCGTGCATGCTCCCGCCATGACGGTTCCGCCCTCGAGCTTCCTCAGCCCCGAAGGCAAGGCCTATCTGGCCCAGCACCTGAAGGACATGCAGCACCCCGACGTCGTGGCGCAGAAGGATGGCGTGCCCGGCTTCATGCAAGGCTATCTGGCCCGGCAGAAGGTGCTGTTTCCGGTCGCTCGGCAGGATACCACAATCGCCGGCGTGCACGCCTTCGTCTACACGCCCCGGTCAGGCGTCGCCGTGCGGAACAGGCGCCGGGTGCTGATCGACCTTCACGGAGGCGGCTTCTCTGGCTGTTTTCCCGGCTGCGCGGAACTGGAGTCCATCCCCGTCGCTGCGCTCGGCCGCATCGAGGTGATCAGTCTCGACTACCGCGAAGGCCCGAAATTCCGCTTTCCCGCCGCCAGCGAGGACGTGGCCGCGGTCTACCGCCAACTGCTGAAGCGATATCCGGCGGCGAACATCGGCATCTATGGTTGCTCGGCTGGCGGTATGCTCACAGCCATGTCCGTCGCGTGGTTCCAGCGGCATGACCTGCCCCGTCCGGGGGCGGCGGG
>DATCFQ010000638.1:0-7271 GCA_036509495.1 Caulobacteraceae bacterium | reverse complement strand
CGACCATCTTCGCCGATGTGACTCCCGAGATGACCATCGCGCGCGAGGAGATCTTCGGGCCGGTGCTGGCGGTGCTGAAGTGGTCGGACCGCGACCGGATGCTGGAGCAGGTGAACGCGGTCGAATACGGCCTGACCTGCTCGATCTGGACCAATGACATCGACCAAGCCCACCGCACGGCGGGGCGGGTGCAGGCCGGCTTCATCTGGGTAAACGAGGTGGGCAAGCATTTCCTGGGCGCCCCGTTCGGCGGCTACAAGCAGTCCGGCCTCGGCCGCGAGGAGTGCCTGGACGAGCTTTTGGCCTTCACCCAGGAAAAGAACATCCACATCCGGCTCAGGGGGAGGCGGTGAGACCGCCCTCTACTCCCCTCTCCCTTCAGGGGGAGGGGCCGGGGGTGGGGGTCAGCGCAGACCTCTCAGCGTCGTGCGGCCTGGCGCCTTTCGAGGTGGATGGAATCTTTGGACCCCCTCCCTCGATCCCTCCCCCTGAGGGGGAGGGAAGGTGATGCGCTTCCCCGACACTCCGACCTTCACCGGCTTCAACGCCCCGGTGCGGATCGAGGGGGAGTTGCACGACCTGGAAGTCGAGGGCGAGATCCCCTCCGGGCTCGAGGGAAGTTTCTATCGCTGCGGGCCTGACTTCCGCTTTCCGCCACGGCTGGGCGACGACATCAACCACAACGGCGACGGGGTGGTCTCGGCCTTCCGCTTCCAGGGCGGCCGGGTGGGTTTCGCCATGCGTTTCGTGCGCACCCAGAAATACCAAGCCGAGGACCGGGCCGGGCGGGGCCTGATCGGGCTCTACCGCAACCCCTTCACCGACGATCCTCTGCTGGCCGGCAAGGACCGCACCCTGGCCAACACCAATGTGGTCATGCACGCCGGCCGGCTGCTGGCCATGAAGGAGGACGGCCTGCCCTACCAGATCGATCCGGACACCCTTCAGACCCTCGGACGCTGCGACTTCGATGGCCGGCTGCAGAGCCAGACCTTCACCGCCCATCCGAAGATCGATCCGGAAACAGGCGAGATGATCGGCTTCGGCTACGAGGCCGCGGGCCTGGCCAGCCGGCAGATGTCGCTGCAGATGATCGGCGCCGATGGCGTCCTGGTCCGCGAGGAGAGCTTCGAGGCGCCCTATGTCAGCTTTCAGCACGACTTCGCCGTCACCCAGCGCCACATCGTTTTCGCCCTGATGCCGACCACCACCAGCCTGGAGCGGCTGAAGGCCGGCCAGAGCCACTGGGTGTTCGATCCGGAACTGCCGGTGAAGGTCGGGATCATGCCGCGGGATGGCGAGACCAAGGACCTTCGCTGGTTCACCGCGCCCGGCCGGGGCCTCGGGCATGTGCTGAACGCCGTTTCCGACGGCTCCAGGGTGCATCTCGACATCTTCGTTTCGGAGCGGTGCCAGTTCCCCTTCATCCCCAACGCCGACGGCCGGGGGTTCGACCGGGCGGCCTCGACCCCGCGGCTGGCGCGCTGGAGCTTCGACCTCGACGCCAACGGCGAGGGCTTCGACGAAGAGATCCTGGTCCCCGACTTCATGGAGATGCCGCGCACCGACGACCGCTATCAGACCCGGCCATACCGGTATGGCTACTGCGCGGTGATCGATCCCGAACGGCCGGTCGCCGCCGCTGGCAGCCTCGGCCCCGGCTGGAACACCCTGGTGCGGGTCGACCTGGCGCGCCGGACCCAGGCGCGCTGGTGGGTGGGCGAGAACGCAGCGTGCCAGGAACCGCAGTTCGTCCCTCGCCGCCCGGGCGCGCCGGAAGGCGATGGCTGGCTGCTTTGCCTGCTCACCCGCCTGGGGCCACAGGGCTATTGGAGCGAGCTGGTGATCCTCGACGCCGAACGCATCGGCGAGGGACCCATCGCGACGGTGAATATGCCGATCCGCCTCAGAGGCGCCATCCACGGGAACTGGGTCGGCGCAGCAGACTCGCAAGGAGAGCCGTCATGACCACCGAGCTGCCGCCGGACCTGCAGCCGATCAAGCTGCAGCACATGGAGCCGCGCTTCGAATACGCCTTCCAGACGCGGGTGCTCACCGGCTACGTCCATTCCATCGAGTATGGCCTGGGGCGGCGGCTGATGGTCAGCTGCGAGGGCGGCGATATCGATGGGCCGAAGCTGAAGGGCCGCATCCTGCCCGGCGGCAACGAGTGGCCGACCTATCGCCCGGACGGGGTGGGCATGGTCGACGCCCGCTACACCTTCGAGACCCACGACGGGGTGTTCATCAACATCCGCAATGTCGGCTACCGCTGGGGACCGCCGGGCGTGATCGAGCGGGTCAATGCGCTGGAGGAATTCGTCGACCCGGAGACCTACTATATGCGCACCACGCCCATCTTCGAGGCCCCGCCCGGCCCCTACGAGTGGCTGGCCCGGCACTGCTTCGTCGGCATCGGCGAGCGGCAGAAGGAATGCCTGTTCATGCGCTACTACATGGTGCTGTGAGGAGGCCGCATGAGCAAACTCCAGCTCTCCATCGCCATCGGCGACTACGACCGGGTGCGGCCGCTCGAGGACGGGCGCGTGCGCATCGACGGCTGCGAGCCGGTGTTCATGCACCTGGAGCCGGAAGAGGTGTTCTTCCGCGGCTTCCGCCAGGAGGCCTTCGACGTCTGTGAGCTGTCGTTGTCGACCTTCGCGCTCAGGACCGCGCGCGGCGACTGCCCCTATGTCGGCGTGCCGGTGTTCCCTTCGCGCAGCTTCCGCCACACGGCGATCTACATCCGCACCGACAAGGGGATCAAAAGCCCCAAGGATCTGAAGGGCCGCAGGGTCGGCATCCCGGAATACCAGCTCACCGCCAACGTCTGGGCCCGAGCCATCCTGCTCGACGACCATGGCGTGGATCCCTCGCACATCCGCTGGGTCCAGGGCGGCCAGGAGGAGCCGGGCCGGATCGAGAAGGCCGGCTTCGAGCTGCCCGAGGGCGTGCACCTGGAGCCGGCGCCGGCCGGCAAGACCCTGTCGGGCATGCTGGAGGCCGGCGAGATCGACGCCCTGGTGGCCCCGCGGGGCCCGTCCTGCTTCAAGCGCGGCGCCCCGAACGTCGGCTGGCTGTTCGCCGACCCCCAGGCCGCCGCGGCCGACTGGTATCGGCGCACCGGCATCTTCCCCATCATGCATCTGCTGGGCGTGCGCCGCGCCCTGGTGGAGCAGCATCCCTGGCTGCCGATGGCCCTGCTCAAGGCGTTCGATGCGGCCAAGCGGCTGACGCTGAAGGCCCTGTTCGACCCGGCCGCGCCGATGGCGACCCTGCCGTTCCTGGACGAGCACCTGAAGTTCGTGCGCGAGCTGATGGGCGACGACTACTGGCCCTATGGCCTGGAGCCCAACCGCGTGGTGCTGGAGAGCTTCCTGGAGCACCACCACCGCCAGGGCCTCTCGCCCCGCAAGCTGGCGGCGGAAGAGCTGTTTCACCCTTCGGTGACGGAGCGGTTCCGGGTCTAGCGCCGGCCGCTTGCCATCATCAGAGTCCCTGTGCTTTCTGCCGCCGCGGCCAGGATTGAGGCCGAAGGAGACGCTCAGATGGCGAAGATCATGGTCACCGTCGCGCCCACCGGCGGGATGTCGATGAAGAGCGCGAACCCGGCCCTGCCGACCCAGCCGGACGAGATCGCCGACGACGTGACCCGCTGCTGGAAGGCCGGCGCGTCGATCACCGCCGTCCACGCCCGCCGCCCCGACGACCAGGCCACCTGCAACGCCGACGTCTACCGGGCGATCAATTCCAAGATCCGCGACCGCGGCTGCGACATCATCCTCAACAATTCCACCGGCGGCGGCAATTCCGGCGACATGCTGATCGAACGGCCGGACGGCCTCTGGGAATCCAACTTCGAGGAGCGGCTGAAGGGCTGCGACGGCGGCGCGGAGATGTGCACCTTCGACGGGGTCACCGTGGTCGACACGGTCAATCCCCAGCGCGAGGTGGTGGTGATCACCCCGCCCAGCCGCTGCGAGACCCTGATCAAGCGCATCGTCGAAAAGGGCGCCAAGCCGGAGTGGGAGGTGTTCTCGCCCGAGCACATCCTGCAGGACGTCACCCGGCTGATCCAGAAGGGCTACGACAAGCCGCCCTACTACATCAACCTGGTGCTGGGCGGAGAGAAGGGCTTCCAGGGGGCCATGCCCTATTCCATGGATGTGCTCAGCTTCATGGTGAAGTGTCTGCCGCCGCAGTCGATCTGGTGCGTCTCCGGCATCGGCCCGGCCCAGCTGCCGGCCACCACCCAGGCGATCCTGATGGGCGGCCACGTTCGCGTCGGCCTGGAGGACAACCACTACTACGGAGCCGGCCAGAAGACCGACAACCTGACCCTGGTCGAGCGTCAGGTCCGCATCCTGCGCGAACTCGGCCACGAGCCGATGTCGACCGGCGAAGCCCGCGACGTCCTGGGCCTGGCGCCGGTGCGGCTGAACTAGGGCGCGCCACCTTGCCCGTAGATCCGCAACTGCAAGCCATGCAGGCGATCGGCTGGCCGAAGCTGGGCTCGATGTCCGCCGCCGAACTCAGGGCCATCCCCAGGCCGACGCCGCCGGTGGTCACCGAGGTGCGCCAGGTCAGCGACAGCGCCTTGCCGGGGCCCGCCGGCGAGATCCCGATCCGGGTCTATCGTCCATCCGAACAGCCTGCCGGCGTGATCGTCTATTACCACGGCGGCGGATGGACCATCGGCGACCTGGACTCGGTGGACGCGGCCCTTCGTCTCGTCGCCAACCAGACCGATTGCACCGTGGTTTCGGTCGAATACCGGCTGGCGCCCGAGCATCCGTTCCCGGCCGCGGTCGATGACGCCATGGCGGCGGCCGAGTGGGTGGCGGCCCGTATCGAGGACTTCGCCGCGCCTGGCGCCCCGCTGATGGTCATGGGCGACAGCGCCGGGGCCAACCTGTCGGCGGTGGTCTGCCTGCTGGCCCGCGACGCCGCAGGACCGAAGATCGATCTGCAGGTCCTGATCTATCCCGCCACCGAAGGGGACGTCGACGCCCCGGCCATGCACGCCTTCGTGCCGCCCTTCCTGGACCGGCAGGACATGGCCTGGTTCTACGACCAGTACGCCCGGCCCGAGCAGCGCGGCGACCCGCGTCTCGCCCCGGCCAAGGCGGCCAGCCACGCGGGCCTGCCGCCGGCCATCATCCTCACCGCCGAGCACGACCTGCTCACCGCCGAGGGCGAAGCCTATGGGCGCCAGCTGGAGCAGGCCGGCGGGACCGCCACCCGCCTGCATTACGACGGCGCGATCCACGGCTTCTTCACCATGGCCGCCCATCTCGACATCGGCCGCCGCGCCATCGACGACGTCAGCGCAGCCGTCGTCCGGCATATTTCCGGGCGCTAGTTCGGCAGGCCCAGCTCCTTGCGCGCCTCACCGGGGGTGGCGACGCGCGAGCCCAGCCGTTCGATCAGCTCGGCGGCCTGGGCCACCATGGCGGCGTTGGTAGGCGCTTGCCGACCTTTTCCGAGATAGGTGGAGTCCTCGAAGCCGGTGCGGACATTGCCGCCGAGGATGATCGACTGGGCGGCCATCGGCCAGGTGTGGCGGCTGATGCCGAAGCCCTGCCAGACCGCGCCGGGGGGCAGGTTGTTGCGGCAATAGATCATCGCTTCGGGGGTCGCGTGCACCCCGTACTTGGTCCCCATCACGATCGAGTACATGCCGGGACCCTCCAGAGCGCCCTCGGCGATCAGATCCTCGGCGAACACCAGGTCGCCGGTGTCGAAGCACTCGATCTCGGGCTTGACCCCGCAGTCGCGGAAGATCTCGCCCATCTGGTGCATCATCTTCTTGGTGTTGATGGCGACGCCGCCGTTGAACTGCATGGTGCAGACGTCGAGCGTGGCCAGCTCGGGCCTCAGCGCCTGGACGTGCTCGGTCCTGCGGTCGGCCGTCATCATATTGGCGCCGAGACCGGGCATGGCCGGGTCCTCGTCGCTCTGGCGCCAGCCGCAGCCGGGCCCAGTGGTCAGGTTGATGATCAGCTCGTTGTTCTTCTGGCGGATGCGATTGTAGACCTCGGTGTAGTCGTCGAGGTCGGTGGACGGTTGGCCGTCGGGCTTCCTCACATGCACATGGATGATGGCGGCGCCGGCTTCGCCGGCTTCCAGCGCGGCGTTGGCGACCTCCTCGTTGGACTTGGGAAAGCCCGGGTGGTTCGGCGCGGGCGAGGCGCCGGTGACCGCGCAGGTGATGATGACCTTGTCCTTGACCGCCATGAAGTCTCCTATTCGAGGGCCGTCAGGCCCTCGTGTATTTCCGCCCGTGTCCGTCATCGTCTCGGCGAGGCCGCGGAGTCAATCATAGGCCGGTCAGCTCTTCGCTGAGCTCCCAGAGCCGGCGCCGCGCGACGGGATCGGCGGCCTGGGCGTTAGGTTGGCCCGGAGCGAACTGGTTGTAGAAGCCGCCGGTCTCGCCCGCGTGCTCCGCGCCGAACGCCAGGCGGAAGGTCGCCTCGGCCCCGTCTTCGACCTTGCTGCGCGGCGTCAGCCCCTGGCCGACCACCATGTTGGTGTTCATGAATGTGGCGGGGTGCAGCGCCATCACCGTGACGCCCGCGCCCTTCAACGCCTCGGCCAGGTCGATGGTGAACATGATCTGGGCCAGCTTGGACTGGCAGTAGCCCCGCTCACCCGTATAGCCGTGCTCCAGCACGACGTCGTCAAAGTCGATCGGCGCATGGCCCAGCGATGAGACGTTCACGATCCGCGCCGGCGCGCTGGCCTTCAGGATCGGCAGGAGCAGGAGGGTCAGCAGGAAGTGCGAGAGATAGTTCACCTGGAAGTGAAGCTCCTGTCCACCGGCCGTCAGCTGGCGAGGCTGGCCGCCGAATAGGGCGACACCCGCGTTGTTGAGCAGCACGTCCAGGCGCGGGTGGCTGGCGGCCACCTCGCCGGCGAGGCGCCGGACGTCGTCCAGCGAGGCCAGGTCGGCGAGGTAGAGCTCGGCCCCGCCGGAACCAGCGTGCTTCACCGCCTCCAGCACTGGCTCGGCCTTTTCGCGATTGCGGCCATGCAGCAGCACATTGGCTCCCGCCTTGGCGGCCATCAGAGCCACCTGCTCGCCGAGGCCGTCGGTGGCGCCGGTGATCAGGATGGTCTTGCCTTGCAAATTCATGGATCGCCTCTCCGCGGCCGGCCGCAAGGCCGACAAGTTCGGCGCGATACTTGACGGGGTCAATTGAGTCTGGCCCACCGCGTGGTCTTGATCCTATAGTTCCGGCAAGGGCCGCCTCAGAGCACGACACGCCCAC